>JANOWZ010000830.1:0-22748 GCA_031418155.1 Deinococcales bacterium | reverse complement strand
TACAGCAATTTCACAAATGCTTTGGAATCAAAGCATTTGGCGAGCCATGCGAGTGGAAACGACAGCGGTTGAGGAAAAATGAGCGAATTTTGCCCGCAAAATTCCGAATCATTCCGAAAACCGCTGTAAGAAAATCGGTTTCAGGATCGGCTCGAGAAAATCCTGCGCAGTTGTCGCGCACCAGATGCGCAAACGGTGCGCTCAAGAGGGCACCCTACTGCCTCCTGCCATCGGCGAGCATTCGGATTGCGAATGGTCGTTCGGGCTTGATCCCAAGTCCTGAAGATGGTGTTCATCAAGAGATCAAGCTCAAACGGACTTCGGGTGAAGCGGGCAAACGTACCCAAACCCTTGAGCCTTGACCCAAATGCGATTCAATCTCGAGCGAACCGCCCAGTTTCTCTGCGCGTCTGCGCATGTTGCCGAGGCCAATGCCATTTGAAGGGTGGGTTGGGTCAAAGCCGCGCCCATCGTCAATGATCCGCAAGTGAAGTTCGTGTCCGTCAGGGCACTCGAGTTGAACGCTGACGTGACGCGCCTTTGCGTGACGCAAGGCATTGTTCAAGGCTTCTTGGGCAATCAAAAACAACTGGGTTTCGGTGTCCTCATCGATGCCGGGTTGACCGTTAACCTCGAGTGTGGTCTTGATCCCGGCACGTTCTTCAACCGCATCGAGCCGACGGCGCAAGGCCGCCACCAGTCCCTCAACCTCGAGTGCGGCTGGACGCAACTCGTGCAGCATCAAACGCATTTCTTTCAGGGTTTGCTGTGCCGTGCCGCCCACCATCTCAAGGTGCTCTTTGGCTGCCTTCAGATCACCTTTTTCGGCCTGACGGCGACCGGTTTCGGCAAACAGCGTCAGGCTGTAGAGGGATTGCGTGACCGAATCGTGCAACTCGCGGGACAGGCGTTCGCGTTCTTCGAGCACCGCCATGCGCCCCGATTGGTCACGCAATCGCGCATTCTCGAGGGCGAGCGCCGCGTGTTTGGCGAACGTCGCCACGAGCGAGCGTTCCTCCTCAAAAAAATCGCGCGACTCGAGCGAGAAGAGAACCAGGCCACCTTGCACTTGGTCCATGATCAGGATCGGAGCGACCAGCACCGCCCGAAACGGGCTCGGCTCGCCAAACGTTCCAGAAATGTCCGAAACAGAAACCGACTCACCTGAACGTGTCGCCTCCTCGAGCACAAAGCGGAACCATCCCGCCCGAGCCACGGCTGCCCGATGCCCCTCAAGCCCTTGGACCCCCTGTATGCTCGGTGCGCCATTGGTCGCCAGCAAGCCACAGACCGCGCCCGCATCCAATCCCAACAAGCGCCCCGCCTGCCCAACGATGAACGCCAAGATCTGCTCGAGGTCACGGTTTGAATTCAAGGTCGAAAGCGTTTCACGCAAGGTTTCAGCCACCTGCTGTCGCCGTTCAATCTCTCGCGTGCGGGCCTTGACGCGGCTCTCGAGCAGGGTCATGGTTTGGCTGCGTTCCACCTCGAGCCTGTGACCCTCGGTGACATCGTTGACCAACACGACGGTTGCCATGTGTCCAACAAGGTCGAGCGAGTACGTCGAAGTTTCAACCTCGATCACGCGCCCATCCCGCGTGCGATGGCGCAAAGCCCCGAGCGGATTGACCGGCGTTTCGCAGAGGTCCGCAAGATTCAAGGCCAGAAATTCCATCTCGGAATGCCCGTAATGCAGAATCGCTGCGGCATTCACCTCGATGATCTTGAGTGTCGTCGAATCGCAGACGATCACCGGTAAAGGATTCGATGCGAACAGGCCGTGATACCGCGCCTGCGAATCACGCAAGGACCGCTCGGTGCGTTGACGCTCGAGTTCCGAGGCGGCCCGCGCCGCGAAGATCCGCAAGATGTTCGCGGCGGGCGTGTCCTCCGGCATCGGCTGATGGTCGATCACGACCAGGTGTCCGATCACCTGCCGTTCGGAATTCAGCAGCGGCAAACCGATGTAACTTTCAGCCAAGCGGTCCAACTCGAGCGGAAAGCGTAGCGCCAAGGCACGCGGAATGAAACACTCACGGCCCTTCATCACCAACTCACACGGCAGGCCCGCCACCGCGTATTCGGTCGTGGCGATCAGGATGCCCGCCTCGAGGCTCGCCAATTCGCGCACGTTATCGCCCATCATGTCCAGACATTCGGTGACAAATACTGCATGTACCCTGAGCGCCGCCGCCACGTGTTGCACCAGCGAATCGAAGAACGCCTGACCAATCGAGCCAGCCGTGCCCTCGGCAATTTCGCGCAGCAACCGGGCGGCATCACCAGGCCCGAGACCAGTTTGTGTTTCACCGCCATTCATGCAGGTTCACCCAGGGAGCGTGAAGGGATTCTAATCCTCGAGCAACGGTTTTGATTTGCGTGGTTGAACATGTCAAGCCGAATTCACCGGAACCGAATTCACTTGCTCGTTTCTTGAACGTTTCGCGCAGACAGGCCATGAAGTCCATCGACCACCTCGAAACGCACGTTCGCTCCGGGCCGAATGGTGCGATACCCCTCGCCGGGAATTGCGGTGAAGTTGAAATAGACTTCCTCGCTCGAGTCGCCGGGTTGGATCACGCCGTTGCCGGATTGCAGATCAAACCACTTGACCACACCGCTCGAGACGCGCAAGCCATTCGCACCGAGCGCCGGAATTTCCCCGAGCCAATCTTGGGCCGGAATGCGAACCGCCTTGACACGATCCGTATTCCAGGCATCGTAAGGGTAACTCGAGCTTTCGCGCATGACCGTCCGCAAATCCTGACGCAACTCCTCGAGCGTCGGACGGCCCACGAAATACCAGCCGTCATAGACACGATGAATGCGCAAGTCGGGATGCAAAACGAAGGTGAAAGGACGCGGACGAAAGGCGTACTCGCCCTCGGTGTCATCGAGAACACCGAGGCTGCGCGTCAGGTCACGGGATTCGTCCGAAAGAAACGGCCAGTTCGCATTCAGACCCACACGGAATGCAGCATGAACCAACGGTGCATCGACACTGATCCAGACCAGTCGCGCATAATTGACGTTGATCTCGGATCGAAATTGTACGAGTTGCCGCAACTGTTCCTGGTCACGTGGACAGAAAAAGCCACGTCCAAACACCACGATCAGCGGATAGCCGGTCTCGAATCCGACCAAGCGATCCAGGCGGCTCGGTTTGGTGAAACTCGAGAGTGCAAGCTGATGACCGGTGTGGTCTATCAATTCGGCATTCGGGAAGGCATCGCCCGCTTTGGGAATCTGGTTCATGTTGCTCTCCTGATCTCTTCGCTCTGCAAGCCCCTCGAGAGATACCAATCCAGGCCGGTGCGAATGCCCGCGACCACCGCGAGCCGCGCGATTTCCGGCCAGGCCGGGGCACGCAGCGTGGCGAGGATGTCGGCGGCCAACAGAAACTCGAGCGCCAGCAACAGCGAGCGTGCGAACTCGAGTTGCAGAACCCGAACGCCCCGCGAAATCGTGCGCAGACTCGAGACGAAACCGACCAGGATGGTCAGGGCCGAGAGCGTCTGAAAACCGATCTCGAGGACTTCGACCAAGTTGTTGGCGGTGCGATGCAAAAGATCCATCAGGTTTCGCCCCCGACCAGACCCTCGCCGCCATCCATGCGCAAGACCGTGCCGGTGGCGAAATCGTTCGTCGCCAAAAACACGCAGGCCCGAGCGATGTCGGATGGTTCACCGATTCGACCGAGCGGCAAGCCTCGAGCGATCTGATCGAGCATCACGTCCGGTTCGCCAGCGGGTCGCAGCACCGGTCCTGGCACCACGCAGTTAACGCGAAGGCCGTGCTGTGCGAGTGCGAGCGCCGCAACTTGGGTCAGTTGAATCACGCCCGCCTTGGCGATGCTGTGGTGCGGTCTCGAGGCCCACGGTTTCAGGCCGCTGTTGTCGCTGATGTTGATGATTGATCCGGCTCGAGAGGCTTCGATCATCAACCTCGCCGCATGTTGGGTGCAGAGAAACGGGCCGGACAGGTTCGTGGCGATCACCGATTGCCATTCGTCAAAACCGACCTCGAGAAAGTCCGCCTTTTTGAAACTGGCCGCGCTGTTGACGAGCACATCCAAACGCCCATGGTGTGCGCGAATCGCCTCGAACATCCTCAAGACTTCTTCTGGTTTTGACTGGTCAGCTTGAACAACAATCGCATCTACACCGAGCGCTCGAGCTTCCGCCGCCGCGCTTTCCGCGTCAACAAGTGAATTGCTGTGGTGAATCACCACATTCGCACCATTACGCGCAAACTCGAGCGCAATCGCCCGACCCACACGTCGCGCCGAACCCGTGACGAGCACCACTGAATTCTCAAGACTGGTTTGCATACCCATTCACCGTGCCATCGCGGGGTCATGCACCTTCAGGCGCTCGAGCAGGTGATCTGCGACGCGCAAACTGTTGGCGATGACCGTCAAGGACGGATTGACCGCGCCGCACGATGGGAAGAAGCTCGCATCGACCACGTACAAATTCTCGAGTTCGTGGGCCTTGCAATTCAAATCCAAAACGCTCGAGCTTGGGTCTGTGCCGAAGCGCATCGTGCCGTTTTGATGCGCCAGGTTGAAGGCGAACTTCGTGCCCAAATACGCATCAATCGGGACCATGTGCTCATGGCAACCGATGTGGGAGAGCATCTCGCGCAACTTGTTGATCAAACGTTCGTGCGCCTCAAGGTTGTTTTTCACATACTGCAATTCGATCCCGCCCTGCGCATTGACCCTCACACGGTTTTCCGGGTCGGGCAGGTCTTCGGATTGCAACCAGAAATCGAGTGAGTGCGCCGCCATTTGTGCGTAGCTCATGCCCGCGAACGGCACGGGTGTCTCGAAGGCCATCAGCACCTCGTCCACCTTGCCGAGCATCTGAATCAAACCCATCGGATACTGCCAATCGTCTGATGGACCGTAAAAATCGCTGAGCACCAGCGTTTTCTGGAAGATGCTGTCGTTCGGTTCTTTTGAGATGGCCAGGAAGGTCGAATTCTGATGGCACATGTAATTTCGACCGACCAAATCCGAGCCGTTCGCCAAACCGTTCGGGTGTTTGTCGCTGGCAGATTTCAGCAGCACTGCCGCCGAATTCGCCGCGCCCGCCGCCAGAATTACCAGGTCCGCCGAGTACGTCTCGAGCTTGCCATCGTGCGATGCGATCACGTTCTTGACCGTGCCGCCTGAAGCGTCCGTCTCGAGGCGTTCGACCTTGCGGCCCGTCAGCAGGGTCACGTTTCGATGCTCGAGCGCCGGTTTGACGGCGATCACGTGTGCGTCCGCTTTGGCTTCTGTCGGATCGGGATAGCCATCGAAATGCTCGAGGACCGTCGGAGCGCTTGGAAGACTCGTATCCTGCCCGAGCCGCACACCGAGCGGCAACGGAAACGGTTTGTGCCCAAGCTTCTGTAAATCACGCTCGAGCTGCTGCACCCGAAGCTCGTGCGGAATCGGCGCGAACGGATAATCCGCCGTCGTCTCTGGCTCTGTCGGATCGACACCGCGCTTGCCGTGAACGCTGTACAACTGCTCGGCCCGCATGTAGTACGGCTCGAGGTCGCGGTACGAGATCGGCCACGCCGGAGAGGTTCCACCTGCGTGTTCGATCTCGAGGAAGTCCGCTTCGCGCAAGCGAAACATCGCTGCGCCAAACATTTTGGTGTTGCCGCCCACCCAGTAATGGATCTCGGGGCGGAACGGTTTGCCGCCATGATGCCAGGTCTCGTGCGCCTGATAGCGCCTGTCGGCGAAGACGGCCTTCGTGTCCCAATTCTGGCGTTCGCGTGGCAGAAATTCGCCGCGCTCGAGCACCAAAATACGCTTTCCAGATGGCGCGAGGGCTTGCAACATTGTACCGCCGCCCGCGCCGGTTCCAATGATGATGACATCAAAATGGTTCGTCATGAATGCCTCCTCGAAATCAGCGCGAATGTGTCGCGAACATCTGCGCCAGCCGTTGCGCCGTGAACTCTGCCCAGGTCAGGTTGCGCCCCTCGCGTTGATGGTCTTCGTTGATTTCAGACAGCAGCTTGCCAAACGCCGTCGCATCGAAACCCGTGCCGAGCAATTCGTTGAGACCATTCTTGATCGCCCAGTCCGCGTACCACACAGCCCAGTCCTGGTCATAAATACCGTGCAAAACCGTCGTCTCGTACTGCCCGTGGGCGCTGCCGGTACGTCGCAGCAAGCCAGTGATTTGCTGCTCGAGTTCGTTCATGGTGACCTCCTGTGCGGATGTGATTTCAGATGATGGCGAGCGGCGCGACCCAAGCGCCCGTCGCGCCCCGCAGCTTCGGGTGCGAGACCACGAACATGAATTCGTTCACGCCGTCTCGCGCAAGGTCTTCAAGTTTCAGGTTCTCGAGGATGAAAACGCCATGTTGGACGTTCAATGTTTGCGGAACCTCGAATGGACGTTTGGGATTCTCGGCTGGCACGGGGCCGTAACTCCAAGTGTCGCAACCGGTCAAGGCGATTCGTTGCGCCACCAACCACAGTGCAAGCTCGAGGCCCGGTCCCGGTTCGCCGGAAAGATAAACCCCGTTGTCGATCATCCACAGTGCGCCCCAACCGGTGTGAAACAGCGCCGCGTCACCGGCACGAAGCTCGAGGTGCTGACGCTCGAGGGCGGCCAGCACATCACTGATGGTGATCGCGTACCCTGGCTCGAGCCGGGTCACGCCTTTCAGAGCCGCAATGTCCAACAACACACCTCGGGTCACGATTTGCGGTACGGTCTCGATACCAAGTTTGTTCGTGCCATACGGCTCGACGATCTCCGAGAGCGCGAATCCGTTGTAACAACGTTGACCGATTTGCAGGTGATTCAAGCCATCCAAGTGCGTGCCGAGTTGTGAGGTGCTCGAGACGATTTCGACCATCCAATTGACATCGTTTTCGCCCCACCCACCGAGCCCGCCGTGATCGGCGCGACGGGCGTTTTCTTGATGCGCACCCGTGGTCAAATGCTGGCGAAAACTGCGGCCTGGAAACGCGGGAATGTGCTCGTCCAACACCTGTGCGAGATCGTAGACCTTTCCTTGGCGCACCAATTGCGCCGCCCGCACGACATGCTCGAGCCCAATCTCGTTTAACGCGCCGATCTGATCGTCTGGACCAAAGCGCGATGGAAACCACGCTTGCTCTTCGATTCGGGTTTTGGATTGTTTTACAGTCTCGAGCATGGCATCACTCCGAAGACCAGGCGGTGCGAAAGTCTGGGTAGAGGGTCAAGCCACCATCGACAAAGATCGTTTGACCAGTGATGTAGCCGCCCAAATCGCTGGCGAGAAACGCGACCGTCTCCGCCATCTCGTCGCTCGTGCCAGCGCGACCCATCGGAATGTGCGCCTCGACCATCGCACGTTTTTCTGGATCATCGATCCAAGCGCGGTTGATCGGTGTGACCGTCGCACCCGGCCCGACGCTGTTGACGCGAATGCCGCGCCCCGCGTACTCGAGTGCCAAGGTGTGCGTCAAGTTTTGCATCCCGCCCTTGCTGACGCTGTACCCCAAAAAGCGTGGTTTCGGAATCACCTGATGCACACTCGAGATGTTGATGATGCTGCCGGGTTTGTTTGCCTCGAGCCAATGCCTGATCGCCTGTTGAGCACACATGAACGCGCCGCGCAAGTTCGTGTTCAAAACCCGATCAAATTGCGCCACCGTCATCTCGTGCGAATCCGCCGGGATTTGAATGCCCGCATTGTTGACGAGGATGTCCAACGTGCCCCAATCTTTGAGCACCGTCTCGAACATCTGCGTGACATCCTCTTCTTTCGAGACATCGGCCTGCACCAGAATGTCCTTGACACCGTGTTGTCGCACCGAATTTCGGCAGAACACAATCGCATCCTCGGTCTTTTGCGCCTCGTCACGGTTGCTGAAATAGTTGATCGCCACGTCCGCGCCGTACTCGGCAAATTTGATGGCGATGGCCTGGCCGATGCCGCTCGAGCCGCCGGTGATCAAGACTTTTTTGCCTTTCAAACCTTTCATGTCTTCCTCCTTGTGTTGTGATTGACGGTGCGCTCGAGAGCACACCCTACGGGTTTATTTCTGCAAGCTCGGCGCGAGTGTCTGATGCACAGCCTCAAACACCGATTCGACCAAGGCTTCGGGATCGCCGGATTGCTCCAGCACGCCGTAAGGAATCACCATGCCCTTCCAACCTTCCGTGTGCCAGATCGCACCGGTCGGGAGTGGCAGCGTCTCAAATCCATCTGGCATCGGGTACGCATAGGCGTACAGGTAGGGCTGCGAGAATTCAGTGTCGAACGGTGCGAAACCAAAATTCATGTGGTTGCCGCGTTCGTTGTGCTGATCGGTGGCGAACCAGAGTGTCGAAAGATCGAAGTGTTCCGGCCAAACCACCACGGGCGTGACGAATCCGCTCAACCTCGAGCGCCAGCGTGATGTCGCAGTAAATGCGCTCCACAACACTCGGGCATAATTTGCGCTGAGCTTGGCATCGACAACCAGTCGGTCTGTGTTCGTAATCTCGAGCGACCCATCCAAGCTGTGATGTTTGGCGTGCAAGGCATCAAGGAACGCCATCCCGAACGAACCATCTTTCGCCTGCACGAGCGCCTGACCTTGCGAGTGCAACGTCTCGAGCACCTTTTCGAGCAACGATGCCTGTGTCTGACCGCCGATCAGAATGGATTGACGCTGACCGCTGGACGAGGAGACGATCACTTCACCGCGAACAAAATTGAGTTCAACGTTCCCACCCAATGGCAATGGTTCACTCGAGAGTCCGAACGCTTCGATGCGCAATCCCAACTCCAAATAATTCTCGACTGGCGTGCGTGTGAACATGCGAATTGCACCCAGAATCTGCGCGGCGCGATGCAGGCTGTGGGCCGTCTGTGACCATCCCTCGGGTGTTGGAAATGTTGCTGGGGTTTTCATGCTTGACCTCCATGTGTCGATACAACCTGAACTGCGGCTTGTGACCTACCGATGCTGGCGATGCGTGAAACCTCAAAATCAATCGCGTGATGTGAACGGCGAATCTCGAGGCTGACAATCAGCAAACCCGTGAGCGCCAAACCCGTGCCAAGCAAAAACACGACGAGTGCCAGAACAGAAACCACCAGGTTCTCGAGCACAATCGCCAGGGCAATCACCAACATGCTGACCACACAGAACGCGGCGGCACTGTACACGAACAGCAGCGCATTGCGCAGCAAACGGTGACGGGACAAGAGTTCAGGCACCTGCGCAGCCAACTCGCTCAAACGCTCAAGGTTCACAGTGTCCGCAACAGTGCTCACGGTGTCACGCCCAGTGTGTTGCACACGCTCGAGCCGTTCCCGGTTCATCTCACGAAGCCGTGCGTTGATGGCTGCGTAATGGGCCAGCAAACCACCGAGCAGCACCGCACACGCATTGACCATCACAGCAGGCGCAAGGATAAACTGCATCGTTCTGGCGATCATCTCGAGTGTCATGTGAAAACCAACTCACTCGAGTGGCACAGAGAAAGCATTTAAGTTGGAAACCCTGGCTCTCGATTCAGGTTCGAGCACCACGAACGGTTCTTCTATCTGAAATTCACGGTGTAACCAAGCATCAGTCTCTGCTTGTTCTGTTGCGCCTTTGTGATGCCACAAAGTGCGGGCGATGTCTTGCGGTTGAATGCGGACGTGTTCAAGTTCCATGATGAACCTCCAAACGGCGATCACCACCCTCGAGCCCGCCAAGAATGACTCGGACTTCGAGCTTGCCGTGAACAGACCGTTGTGTGTTGACGGATGATTTCCCGCTCGAGTGACATCATCGTGCTTTGGGTTGGAATTGGAATCGGCGCAACGACGGTGAGATTGGACGGAGTTGCTACGTCAAATGTCCATCTGAAGCCAGGATGATCATGGTTGTCGAGGAAAGAGGATGTAAAACAAACAGTGTTCCGTCAATCTTGGGGATCAACAACCCTAAAATTCCGTTGGCGAAGTCAAGCCTGAACCGCCAACTGCTCGAACTGTTGACTTCACGTCTTGGCTTCTTCAAAGCTTTTGATCGAGTCGTCGATACTGACTTTGTCTTTCGTGCAACGCTTCGCGCTCTCAAGCTCCGACATTCCAAACCGGGAAGCCCGCCCTGTTTCGACCGCCTCTTGTGTTGGCACTGGGTTTGCTCGAGGCTTCATGGCAACGCCCTTCTCAAGATCGGGAATTGAAACGCACACTCGAGTTCAGACCAGCCAGGATTTGTCGGCGATGTGTCGGCGCGATTCTTCTGCTCGGGTGATCAACCCAAGGTGTCTCTTCCGGCTGACAATTGCCTGATGCTCGTGCCGTAGCGTTTGCTGATTTCCAGTCACGGGAGGGAAACCATGCTTCGCAAATCCTTATTCGCGCTGCTTGCCATCACGTCCGCCGTCATCGCACTCGCCCAATCCTCGAGCCAACTCACGGTCGCGCTCGCCAACGATCCGAAATCTTTGTTCCTGCCTCGGGCCGCCGACCGCAGCGCTTCAAACGCCGCTTGGTCCTTGTACAACGGTTTGGTCTGGACCAACGAGGACGGCGACATCGTGCCTGCACTCGCCACGAAATGGGATGTCTCGAGCGACGGAAAAATGTATACGTTCACCCTGCGCCAAGGTGTGACCTTCCACAATGGCGAGGTCTTCGACAGCGAGAGTGTCGTCGCCACCTGGGAGACCGGTTCGGACAAGAGCAACGATTACGCCGACAATTATAAGCGCGTCAAAGAAGTCAAGGCGCTTGACAAAAACACGGTGCGCATGACGCTCGAGGCTCCCGATGCGTTGTTTCTGTCCACACTTGCCGGTTCATGGGCGATTGTTCCAGCCAAGTACATCAAGCAAGTTGGCTTGGACAAGTTCGCTGCCGCGCCGGTTGGCACGGGTCCGTTCAAATTTGAGAGCCGCACCGCAGGCGACCGCATCGTCATGGGTGCCAACCCGAACTACTGGGAAAAGGGCCTGCCAAAAGTCGGCAAGCTGACCTACCGCGTGATTTCCGATCCGACCACGCGCCTCGCCGCCGTGCAAACCGGTGAGATCGACATCGCCAATCGCCTCAGTGCCGATCTGGTCAAACCGCTCGAGAAGAACAGCAAGGTCAAAGTCGTCTCGTACCCGAATGACCGCGTGTATTACGTGGCCTTCAAGAACGTCGGTGCGGGCAAAGGCACGCCGCTCGAGAATGCGCAAGTGCGTCAGGCGATCAATTACGCGATCAACCGTCCGGGCATCGTCAAATCGATTTTCTCTGGTCAGGCGAACCTGGTTTCGGGATTTTTGGTTCCCGGCAATCTGGGTTACGACCCGAGCATGAAACCATTCGCGTATGACCCAGAAAAGGCCAAGCAACTCCTGAAGGCCGCCGGTTTCGAGAAGGGCTTCCCGATCAGCATGGGCTGCCCGACCGATGCGTACACCAACATCAACGAGGTCTGCCTGAGCGTGCAGCGTGATCTCGATAAAGTTGGCATCGATGTCAGCCTCGAGTTCAAAACCTCGAACAGCTACTGGAGCAAAGCGCAGTACGAGGCTGTCGGCGCGATGTACGTCGATAGCTGGTCGAGCACCGTCGGTGAGGCCCTGCCGCGACTGACCGGCTCGTTGATTCCCGGCGCGTTTTACAACACCTGGAACGACCCGGAGTTGGTCAAGCAGATCAACCAGATTCAAGTCACCGTGGACCGCAAGGCCCGAGGCGAGCAGTACAAGAAATTGCAGAAGTACATGTTCGAGAATCCACCGTTCGTCTACTTGTACCAGCCGGTGATTTTCGAGGCCGTCAACAGCAAACTCGCTGGTTACTCGCCGCGTTCGGCTGAGGAATACTTCCTGAAATCGGTCAGCGTTAGCAAGTGATTCATGGCGTGACGGGTAAAGCGGCAATCCAGTTCGCTTCGCCCGTCACACCAACTTCTGTGCTCGAGCTTGAAATCTTGCTCGAGCCGTTTCCATCTCGAGGACCATGACCCGTTACATTGCCTTTCGATCACTGCAATCCCTCGCCCTGCTGATCGGCGCGTTGTGTATTGTCTTTTTCATGGTGCGTCTGACTGGTGATCCGGTCGCGTTGATGCTGCCCAAAGATGCCACAAACGAAACCCGCAACGAGTTTCGCACCGTGATGGGTTTGGACCGACCATTGCCGGTTCAGTTTGTCGATTACTTGACCGGAGTCTCTCGAGGCGATTTGGGTCAATCGCTTTCGCAACGCCTGCCCAACCTCGAGTTGATCGCGCAGCGTTTGCCTGCGACGCTCGAGTTGGCGTTTGCTTCGCTGGCGCTGTCGCTCGTGCTGGCCGTGCCGCTTGGCTTGATGGCCGGATTGAAACCGGGAAGTCTGATGGATGTGTTGGCGCAAACCGTGGCCTTTACCGGTCAAGTCATTCCGGGCTTCTGGCTCGCCATGATTTTGATCCTGACCTTCGCCGTGCAATTGCGTTGGCTGCCGAGCTTTGGACGTGACAACCTCGCCTCGTTGGTGCTGCCGAGCGTGGCGCTCGGATTCTCGAGCTTCGGGCAACTTTTGCGGTTGGTGCGGGCCAGCGTGCTCGAGGTGCGCGGAGCGGATTTTGTGCGCACCGCCAAAGCCAAAGGGCTTATGCCGTGGTTGATCGCAGCGCGTCACGTCCTGCCAAACGTTTTGATTCCGCTCTTGAGCGTCGCTGGAATCCAGTTCACCTATTTGCTCGGCGGTTCGGTCTACATCGAAACGATTTTTGCTTGGCCGGGATTGGGCAGCCTGCTCTCGAGCGCGATTCAGGACAGCGATTTTCCGTTGGTGCAGGCGATCACGATTTTGATTTCGGTGTTTGCGATTGGCGTGCAACTCTTGACCGACACCCTCTACGCCCTCGTCGATCCTCGGGTACAACATGGTTGAGGCTCGAGCGCAACTTTTACCACGCCAAAGATTCCGTCATCTTGGCGGTCTGATCGGCGCATTGATTCTCGTCGTGCTTTTGATCGCTGCCATCTTCGCGCCGACCATCGGATTGCACCCACCGAACGATGGCGATTTTGCCAGTGCGAAACTGCCACCGGCTTGGCTCGAGGGCGGCTCGTGGCTGCATCCGTTCGGCACCGATCAATTGGGCCAAGATGTTTGGAGTCGCATCGTTTTCGGTGCTCGAGTTTCACTGACCGTTGGAGTGCTCGGGGCGTTGCTTGCCAGTGTGCTCGGTGCAACGCTTGGATTGCTGGCCGGATTTTACGGCGGTTGGATCGACGCGATCATCACCGCCGCCTCGAGTTTGATCCTCTCGATTCCGTACCTGATTTTGGTTGTGGTGCTTGCCACAGTCTTTGGTCGCAACCTGACAAACGTGATCTTGTTGTTCGGCATCACCGATGCGCCCGTCTTCGTTCGGCTCGTGCGTGGCGAAGTCTTGCGCCTGAGATCCCTGCCGTTTCTCGAGGCCGCCCAAAGCCTCGGTTCGAGCGATGCGCGATTGCTTTGGCGACACTTGCTACCGAACCTGCTCGGGCCACTCGTGACACTGACCACCTTCGAGACGAGCGCCATGATTTTTTACGAGGCTGGACTCGGTTTTTTGGGATTGAGCGTGCCGCCCACGATTCCGAGTTGGGGCAATATGCTGGCGCTCGGGCAGCAATTCCTGACCGTCTACCCATGGATGAGTATCTTTCCGGGTTTGGCGATTGCCGTGACCGCACTCGGCATGAATTTGCTGGGTGAGTGGGTTCGGGCGGCCTTCGATCCGCGTTCGAGGTCATGACAATTGAAGATCGGTCACGTAGATTTGTTCCCAGTCCATTGGCGAACCTCGAGCCTGATGCCAATCGCATGATAGCGTGGCCAATGTGTCGCGGGTCTTCCTTTGCGCTGCCGTATTCGGACTTGCCTTGCTCCATCTGCTTGAGCCGTCGTATGACCCACGGACCAGGACGCTGAGTGAATATGTGTTGTCACCGAGTGGTTGGGTTTTCACGCTGTCGATCCTTTTGATGGCGCTCGGATCTGCGTTTGTTCTTCGTGCGGTTTGGAACGAATGGCGTCATCGGCGATGGCTGCTGCTGGTGTGGGTCAGTGGACTTGTGGTAGTCGCCCTGGTGCCCACCGACCCCGGCGGGACGGTGACGAGTGCCTCAGGCGCGTTGCATGCAGTGGCTGCGGCACTGGCCATTTTTTCGTTGTTGATTGCGGAGGTGTTAGCTGCTTTCGCCAGACGACCTTCTCAGATTTTCGCTGGGGTTTGCGCTTTGTTGGTTGTTGTCGGGCTCGCACTCTCACCAGTCTTTGGGTTTGGCACGGGAGAACGGATTGCAATCGGCGCACACGTCGCTTGGCTGCTCAGCATTCGCGTGGCCCATCGGTCTGCAACATCATCAACCGCTTAGATTCTGAAGCTGGCGCTCGAGGTCGTGATCACAAATACCGAACTGACAACTTTCCGTCAGAACCACACGCCGAGGTTCACCATGAAACCCGCACTGGTTGCACGCTTTGCCATCTCGAAAGGCAACGCTGAAAAATGGGCGAATGAAGTGCTCGAGAAGGAAGTCATCCCATGTCAATCGCACTCGAGCTTGGCTGAAATGTCGGGCTTTTTGCTTGGCCTGAAATTGATGGTGACTGACCATCTGGATCGAGTCGTCAACAATTTGTCAATCACGCATCGTTGACAATCCAGCGTTAGCGTTCCTTCGTCGGCCCAGTTCACCAGTCCTCACTCAGTGCTTCGTCCACTTGATTCTGCGCATTTTCGCCAAGAACGCTCAAAAGCTCCGAACCCGTGAACAAGCACATTGACGTTACTCACTTTGCTCGGGTTTCAGCCGAGAACAACACTCGGCTTCAACCGGACGGAACACTCAGGGGGAAACACAATGAATGTAAATCACGTCCGACCGCTCACCAGAGCGGCGCTGGTCTTCGTTTTGCTGGCTGGAGCGGCAGTGGTCGCGCAGCAGGTTGCGGTACGCATTGTGGGCCGTCAGGCGGACGGTTCGGTTTTGCTGACGACCAACCAGACGATCACCCCTGCCGGAAAGCAAATCGAATTCGATGGTCGGGCAAACGCGATGGCGCTCTCGCCGGACCGTAAAACGGCAGCCGTCTTGAACGGCAACGCGCAAGCAATTGTGCTTTTGGACCTCGAAGCGGGCAAGGTCAAACAAGTTTTTGATAAGGCGGGTGGCAGCGCAAGTTTCGATGGTATCGCGTACTCGAGGGATGGCAAGAAGCTCTACGCCTCGCAGACGGGCCGCATCGTGATTGCTGTGGTGCAAGCCGATGGCACGCTGGCCCTCGAGAAATGGATTGAAGTGCCGCGCACCACGGCGTACTTCTCTGGCACAAGCCCCTCGAGTTACCCCGGTGGTCTGGCGCTTTCGGACGATGGAAAAACTTTGTACGTGGTGCTTTCACGCAACAACGCGCTCGGCGTTTTGGACCTCGAGACGGGACGCTGGACGGCGCAAATCAAAGTCGGCAACGCGCCACATGCGGTGATCGTCAAGGGCGACACGGCGTATGTCAGCAACCAGGGCGGACGGCCCGCCAAAGCGGGCGAGACCACCGTCAACTCGAGCGGCACACCGATTGTTGCCGACAAGACTTCGGGCTTTGCAGTCACCGGCACGGTCTCGGTGGTCAACCTGCGCGAAGGGCGCGAGACAGCGACGATCAAAGTGGGTCGCCAACCCACGGCCATGCTGCTCGAGGGTGAACGCCTGTTCGTGGCGAACTCGAACAGCGACACGGTTTCGGTGGTCAATGCAAGTACAGGCAAACTCGAGCGCACGATCATGGTCAAACCGTTCCAAGGTGCAAAGATCGGCAGCAGCCCAAACGGGTTGGCGCTGATTGGTCAGGACCGTTTGGCCGTCTCGCTCGGACGCAACAACGCCGTGGCGATCTACACGGTTCCCGCCAGCCCGAACGGTGCGGTCACGTTTGACGGTCTGGTGCCAGTCGGTTTCTACCCAACCGCCGTGGCCTTCGATGGCACGCACCTGTTGGCCCTCAATGGTCGAGGTGTTGGTGCGCTCGGACCAGAACGCAAGGGTGGTCCAGACCCAGCCACGAACAAGACCGCCAAAAGCGTCTATGCCGTCGTCTCGAGCCTGTCGATTGTCGATTCGCCGAGTACCGAGAAACTGCGCGAGTACACCACGCAGGTTTTGAAGAACAACGCCTGGAATGCCATCCCAAGCTCGAGTCGCGGCAATGCGTCGGCGACACCGATTGCGATTCCGCGCAAGCTCGGCGAACCGAGCCTCTTCAAACATGTCTTCTACATCATCAAAGAAAACCGCACCTACGACCAGGTGCTCGGCGATGTCAAAGAGGGCAATGGCGATCCGAACATTGTGCAATTCGGGCTCGAGGTCACACCGAACCTTCACACGCTGGTCAAACGTTTTGGTTTGCTCGACAACCATTACGCCAGCGGTACGAATTCCGCCGACGGACACCAGTGGAGCACGCAGGCGTTCGTAGATGATTACGTCGAGAAATCTTACGGTGGCTTTACACGCTCGTACCCGTTCAACGGTGGCGACGCGCTGGCTTACGGCTCGAGCGGCTTCATTTGGGACAACGCGATCAAAGGCGGTAAGAAGGTTCGCGTTTACGGCGAGTACGTTTCTGGCTTGCGCGTTTACGGCGAACCGATCACCGGTGGCGCGAAAGTCGAAGGCCGTGAGATGGGGCCGTGGCTGGACACGAATTTCTTCGGCGGCGGTGTCACCGAGGCCGGTGTCTGGCAAAACTTCTACGACGATGCGCTAATCATGGGCGGCAAGAAACCCGGTCCAATGCACATCACGAAACTCGAGGCGTACTCCGATGTGCCATCGCTCGAGAAGATCATCAACAAGGATTACCCGCCGTACCACATGGTCATTCCCGACCAGTACCGCTATGAGGTTTGGAAAAAAGAATTTGACGAGTACGTCAAATCCTCGAGCCTGCCGGAATTCACGATTCTCGCGCTGACCAACGATCACACCGAGGGCCTCAAGCCGAATTACCCGACACCTCGAGCGATGGTGGCCGACAACGATTACGCGCTCGGACGGATGGTCGAGGCGATCAGCAAGAGCCCGTACTGGAAAGATTCGGTCATCTTCGTGCTCGAGGATGATGTCCAAAACGGGGTCGATCACGTCAATGGTCATCGCGGCCCGGCGAACATCATCAGTGCCTACAGCAAACCTGGTACTTACAGCGACTACATGACGCAGATCGATTTCATCGCCGCGATGGAACGCATTCTGGGATTGCCACCGATGAACCAAATGGACATGGCGGTGGACCCAACCAGACTGAACGCGCTTTTCTCGAGCACGCCGAACCTCGAGCCGTACACGGTGATCGAACCGACCACGAAGATTGACGAGATCAATCCAAAGCCGGTCGCGGCAACCACGCTGACTGGAGCTTGGGCTCGAGCTTCAGAGAAAATGGATTTCTGGAGTGGACCAGATCGTGCCGATCCGGTCCTGTTGAACCGTGCCGTCTGGTATTCAACCAAAGGCTTTAACACGCCTTACCCTGGCGATCCGAAAGTCTTCCACCCGAGCGAAGTTCACTCGTACCTGAAATCGATTGGTCAGGACGTGAGCTTTGTGGACACCGATGACATCTTGCTCGGTGCGGCACCACGCAAACAGGCGATTGGTGGCATGGCTTCCGTGAACAAAGCCATCGAGAACATCGGCTCAAACGTTGGGCCAAACACTGGCATCAACCTCGAGACCGGCACGCGGCAATGAGGCTGGGACAGTGAGCACCCGAGGGCTTGAAGGAGGCGATGGACGATGAGCAACAAAATCAACCGACGTGTTGTCCTGCAAGCCCTCGCGACAGGCGGCTCGAGCTTGGCCTTGGGCTGGTCGCAAGGCACTGCGCAAAGTACCACAGAAGTCAAGGTGGCTGAACTCACCGAGTTCG
Organism: Deinococcales bacterium; assembly: GCA_031418155.1. Classification (GTDB taxonomy): domain Bacteria; phylum Deinococcota; class Deinococci; order Deinococcales; family JAAFIG01; genus JANOWZ01. Next base: position 4,844 of record JANOWZ010000830.1, on the reverse strand, counting down.
CCAAAGAATTCGATTTCAAAAACTTCGATTACAACGGAACCCGATCACTCGCCGTGCGCTTGCCTGCGCCCAAAAAACCAGAGCCACGCATCCTCGAGATTGACAAGATTTACCTCACCGCGTACACGCTCGTCTGCACGCACAACGGTTGCGAACCGGACACGCCCAACAAGGACCACATCCTCGTCTGCCCGTGTCACCTGAGCGCTTTCAACGCCGATGGCAGTTCACTGGGTGGTCCAGCCACCAAAGACCTGACAGGCATCAAGCTCGAGGTTCGTGGTGAGCAAGTCTACGCCGTCGGCACGTTCTAGCTTTGGAGGAAAGTCGTGAACAAACGCATCATCGCACTCGGCTTGGTCACAATTGGTTTGATCGGATTCGGCTTGATCGGCCTCGATTTGATCGGCTCGAGCACACAGGCCGCTCCAGACCGCACAGGTTGGCCCAAGGAACTGACCTTCGGTGTGATCCCTGCCGAGGCCAGCCAAGAGATCAGCACGCGCTTCAAACCGCTGGTGGACCACCTCGAGCGCAAACTCGGCATCAAGGTCAAGTCTTATCTCGGCGCAGATTACGCGGCGGTCGTGGTTGGCATGCAATCCGGTACGGTAGACCTCGCGTACCTCGGGCCGCTCTCGTATGTGCTGGCGGCGCGGCAATCCGGTGCTCAAGCCTTCGCCCGCGAGAACACGCTCAAGACCGGTGCGGGTTACTCGGGCGTGATCGTCTCGAAAGCCAACGGCGGGGTCAAAACACTCGCGGAGGCTCGAGGTAAGAATTTTGCCTTCGTCGATCCGCAGAGCGCATCCGGGTACTTGCTGCCGATGGTGTATTTTGCGCAGGAGTTGAAGCTCAAACCCGAAGCATTTTTCAAGAACGTCAAATTCGGCGGTTCGCACGAGGCGAACATCGAGGCCGTGATCGAGGGCGAAATCGATGTCGCCGCCACCAACGACCGCGAGATTGAGGTTGCAATTCGAGACGGTGAAATCAAATCGGCGAGGGACTTGAACGTCCTCTGGAGGTCGCAACCGATTCCGACCGCGCCGCTCGCGTACCGCAGGGAATTGCCCGCAAGTCTGAAGGCCGCGTTGCGCGATGCGGTGCTGGGTTTTCAGGACAAGAAGGCGCTCGAGCGAATTGGTTTGAAAGGGTTCATGCCCGCCACTGATGCCGAGTACGAACCGATCCGCAAACTCGAGGCGATCAAAAAATCACTTGCGCAATGATCAGCCAAAGATGATCAGCACAAGCAAGATCAGCACAACCAAAATCAGATCGAGAAGCTCGAGATTCAACCAGGATTTTTGAGGAGGCTGCACCCATGAATGACCTGAGTTTCGTTCACCTGACCGACCTGCACATCGGCAATCCCAACCAGAAGGACGAGCACCTCTGGAGCGACACCACCCAGACGCTCGAGCATGTCAAAAGCCTGATCGCCACGCTTGAGCCGCAACCGACATTCATCGTCGTCAGCGGTGATTTAACCAACAACGGTCAGCTCGAGGAGTTCCACGAACTCAAGCGCCTGCTGGCCGACATCGAACTTCCGGTCGTGTTGGCCCTGGGCAACCACGACACGCAAGAAAAGTTTTACGAGATCGTGCTGGGTGAGCCTGAGCGAGGCGATGCCCGTTACCATTACAGCCGGGACTTCGGGGGTCAGGATCGTCAAGGCCTGCGCGTGATCGTGCTCGACTCGAGCGCCCCAAACAAGGTTCACGGCACGATCAACCCCGAGCAGTTTGAATGGTTGGAGCGTGAACTCGAGGCCGATCCCCAGATGCCCAAACTGGTGATCGTGCATCACCCGCCGACCGCAATGCACCTGCCGATCTTCGACGAGATCAATTTTGATCTCAAAGATGCCGCCAAACTGCAATCGATGCTCGAGGGCAAGCACGTGGTTGGTGTGCTCTCCGGGCACGTGCATTACGATCAGGTCAGCCTTCGTCATGGCGTGCCGTACTTCGTCGCTACCGGCCTGCACAACCTGACCGATGTGCTCGAGACCGACGGCATTCGCGCCGTGACCGGAGCGAGCTTCAACTGGTGCTACCTGCGCGACGGCGATTTGAACGTCGTCAAGGTGACGCTGCCCAGCGATCAGACCGAGGTCCATCGAATTGACCTCGAGACGGTGCGCCGTTACATGACCGAACGCGAGGCGAAGGCGTTGGCATCTGACGTTGAACCTGCGAGTGCCGCACCCGGCGTGCCGGACGACCTGCAACGCATCGAGGGCATCGGCCCAAAAATCGCCGACGCGCTCGGCGTGGCCCGCATCGATACTTTCGCCAAACTCGAGCAGGCAAGCGAAGATGATTTGCGGGCGGCACTCGAGCATTCCGGCTTGCGTTTCGCGCCGAGCCTGAGCACCTGGGCTGAACAGGCTGGATTTCTGGCCCGTGGTGACGAGGAGGGCTTCAAGGCCCTGACCGACCGCCTCGTGGCGGGCCGGGTCACGGATTCGGATCACGAAGCGGATCACGATGCCACGGAATCCGATGCCGTTGCCTCGGCTTGAACTCGAGCCGGAATCACGAAGCGACCACAACAACCCATTCAATCTCGAGGAGCACACATGAACAAATTCCTTTCACTCGCCGCCGTTGGGCTCTCGAGCCTGCTGGCACTTGCCGCAGTTCAAGGTTCACTGGCGCAAGGTTCGGTCTTGCCGCCATTGAAAAAAGACCAACAGGTCACGATCAGTTTTTACAATTACAACCTTGCCTCGGCCGGCATCGGTGCGGAAGGCACCAAGCAATTGATCAGCGAATTTGAGGCGGCCAACCCGAACATCAAGGTCGAGGGCGTGCCCGCACCATCGAACGAGATTCTGGCACGGCTTCAGGCGGACGTGGTCGCCGGACGCACCCCGGACGTGGCGCAGATCGTCTTTGCCGATTACGAATTTGCGATCAACAATCTCGGGGTCAAAGCGCTCGAGGATCTGATCTCACCTCGAGAGTTGCAGGCGCATTACATCGGCCTGCATCCACGCGGTTTGGCGTTGGCGCAACTGAACAAGAAAACCTACGGCCTGCCGTATGTCTTCAGCACCCCGGTTTTGTTTTACAACGCCGAAGTCTTCAAGGCGGCTGGCCTCGATCCGAACAAACCGCCGCGAACCTGGAAGGAAGTCAAGCAGTACGCGCTGCAAATCAAAAACAAAGCCAACAAAGCGGGCATCTTCGTCGCCTGTCATGGGGCCTTCGATTGGATGTTCCAGTCGATCCTGCTCTCCAACGGTGGGCGCGTGCTCTCCGAGGACCGCAAGTCCCTGAGCTTCGCCGAGGCCCCAGCGCTCGAGGCGATCAAGATGCTGCGCGATCTGGTGGACAGTGGCGCACATCCGAACCTGGCCGCCGCCGATGCGCAGGCGGCGATGGCGGCGGGCAATCTGGGCATGTACCTTCAGACGAGCGCCCTGCAAAACTTCTTGCTGAACTCAGCCAAGGACAAGTTTGAATTGCGGGCCGCAAAAATGCCCGCGTTTGGCACGAAAACGGCCCGTCCGGTCAATTCGGGCAGCGGCGTGTTCATCATGGCCAAAGACCCGTTGAAGCAACGTGCCGCCTGGGAACTGATGAAATTCCTGACCAGCAAACGCGGGTACACGATCATCGCCAGCAAGATCGGCTACTTGCCCTTGCGCACCGAGATCGTCAAAGACCCCGCTTACCTCGGCGCGTGGGTCAAGGATAACCCATTGATCCTGCCGAACCTCGAGCAATTGGATCGCCTCTCGCCGTGGGTTCCGTTGCCTGGACAGAATTACAAGCAGATCACCAAGGTCATGATGGACGCGCTCGATCAAAGCGTCTTCGGCAAGGACGACCCGGAAAAACTGATGCGTGACGCGCAAGAACGCGCCTCGGGCCTGTTGCCGAAGTGATCATCAAGACCTGAGGTTTGGAGTTCAGCATGGTCGCCAGCCAATTCCCCTCGAGCCTTCACCGCCGTCGCAAACCGATGGCGGTGAGACTCGTGCCGTACTTGTACCTGCTGCCCGCGCTGCTGAGCATCATCGTCTGGGTCTACTTGCCCGTGGCGCAAACGCTCGAGATTTCGTTCTTTGAATGGAACCTGCTGCCGAGCACGCCAAAAATTTTCGTCGGTTGGCAAAACTACGCCCGCCTGCTCGAGTTGCCCGAGGTCAGACAGGCGCTCTCGAACACCGTGATTTACATTTTTGGTTTGATCCCGTTGGCGGTGCTCTTGCCGTTGGCAGTCGCCGTCCTGACCGAGGGCATTCAGGGTCGCGCCCGCAACATCTACCGTGCCTTGGTCTTCGTGCCGATGATCATGGCTCCGGTGGTCGTGGCGATCATCTGGCGTTGGTTGCTCAGCCCGGTTCAAGGCATCATCAACGTTGGGTTGCTTGGGGCGTTCAAGCTCGAGCCGATCAACTTCTTGCGCGACGAAAGCTGGGCGATCTGGACGATTGTCTTCATCACCGGTTGGAAACTCGTCGGTTTTTCGACATTGATTTTTTCGGCGGCGATCTCTGGCGTGGACCGCAGTTACCTCGAGGCGGCGCGGCTTGATGGCGCGAGCGAATGGCAGATCACGTGGCGAATCACGCTGCCGCTGATCTCGGCCACAATCTTGTTCGTGACGATGCTGACAGTGCTCCTCGGGGCGCAATGGAGTTTTGCCTACATCAACGTCCTGACCCAAGGCGGACCGCGCAACGCAACCACCAACATCTACCATCTGCTGTACGAGTACGGTTTCGGATCGTTCGCCATCGGTTGGAGTTCTGCCGCCGCGATGCTGTTGTTCGTTGGGTTCGGACTGCTGGCCTTTGTCGGCTTGCGCCTGACCAACCGTTA
>JANOWZ010000829.1:0-4515 GCA_031418155.1 Deinococcales bacterium | reverse complement strand
GGAATGAGTGTTGAGGATTGGGAATGAATGTTGACGGGTCAGTGGTGAGTCACCCCGCAAGGGGAACCTCTTATGCTTAACTTCAAGAACCTCAACAAATGATGCAAGCTCGAGCCTTCAGAAATGAAGGACTTTTTCGTTATAGGCTTGAGCCAACTCGAAAACCAGTACACTCGAGAAATGGGTGCGTTCAAACGGCGTTTGCTCTGGGATGGTTGCAGCAATACACGGCATCTGGGCGGGCTTGTCACCGAAGACCAGCACTTGACCAACGATGCCTTGGTGCGTTCGGACAACCTGATCAAACTGACCTCGGCGGGCCAAACGGCGCTCGTGGCGGACGGTGTGACCACGGTGATTGATTTGCGGTTCTTTGGCGAACTCGAGAAGAATCCGAACCCATTGGCTGCATCAAACTCTGTCATGTATTTGCATTGCCCAATGATGAGCGAACGTGACAGCGATGCGATGGCACCAATCAGGGTGGCACAAACCACGCTCGAGGCATACATGGCGACGCTCGAGGGGTTCAAGGGCAACATCGCGGCGCTCATGACGGCCATTGCGGATTCTGTTCCGGGTCGGGTGGTGATTCATTGCTCGGCGGGCAAGGATCGCACGGGACTGACCACGGCATTGGCCCTGCGTTGCGCTGGCGTGAGCCTTCAGGACATCGCCGAGGATTACGCGCTGACGGATCAATACTTGCAGGCCGATTACGACAAAGAACTCGCGGAGATACAGAACCCGAAAGAACGGGCTGAGCGTGCAGGTGATTTGCAAACCAAACCCGAATACATTCTGGACACCTTGCACGAACTCGAACGGCGTTACGGCGGCGTTCAAGGTTACTTGCGGGCGGCTGGCCTATCGGCTGAAACACTTGAGTGGCTCAAATTTCGTCTTATCGGAACAGGGTCGAGCGTTGTTGACTTCAAGGTGCGTTCGTGAGGCGCACGATTTTGGCCACGCTGGGCACACCGTTTTGGTCCATCACGAACAAGTAATAAAATCCCGGCGGAGCAAGGTTCGCATCTTTTGGACTGCGCATCTCGAGGTTCCCAGCAACGTTTTGCACCTCAAGTTTGACGAAGCGTTGCCCGAAGTTGAAGGCGTGAGTGACCGAACCGAGCCGGATCAAGCAGGCTTTTCTGATGGTTTCGGGTTTGTTAAGACGCACTGTAAACGCTTGGTCGTAACCAAGTTTGCTTGGAGCCTCGAGGATTTCTGGTCTGGCTGCGAGTTTCCCATCTGAGGCGAACAGGTAGGGCGGCGTGAAAATCTGGGCGTTCTTGTATTTAGGACGATAATTTGGGTCCGTATTTGGAAATGGAACTTGATCGTACCCACCTGCCGAGAAGACTCGAGCGTCCGGCAAGAGCAGCGCAACCGAATGATAAGGGCGTCCCACGCTTTCGCTGGCGAGCACACGGAATGTGCCGGTGTTCTGGTCCCAGAGTTCGCTCTCTTTTTGAAAACGTTGATCGATGTTCAATACAGATTCGCCCTCGTTGCCATTGCCGACAGTGTTGCCACCCGTGACCAGCACCGTTTGATCTGGCAGCACGGTCGCGTTCACGTTGCGTCGTCCAAATTGCATTGAACCGGTCGCTATGGCCGTGCCGGTACGCAAGTCGATCACTTTGGCGGTGTTGGTTGCGGCCCGCAATTCGATGGTTGGGTCCTGGGGATTGCTGCCGCCAACCTCGAGCACTTTGCCTTCATCGAAAAGCACGGATGAACCGTAGACGCGGTTGATGTTGTCGCGTGTGCCGAGGTTCGTCCATGAACCGCTGCCGGTCGTGTTCAAACGGCTCAGCGTCGTGGCTGGCCCAGTCATCACCACCGTTCCATCTGGTGAGACCTGCATGCGTGGATACAACGGCACGCCAATGTTCACGGCATCTGTCAGCGTGCGCCAGGTGTTGGCCTGCGGATTCCAGATTTCGTTCACGTTCGTGGTGATATACGCGCCGCCCGCTTCGAGGGCTGTGACACCACCTGAAACCAGCACCTCACCTGATCCGAGGGTGGTCACGCTTGGATACCAACGGGGCACGCTCATGTTCGAGACGGACGACCAGATGCCATCTTTGAGCACATGGTTGTCTTTGATGCCGTACCAGTCTGGACCGGTGGCTGATCCACCAGAAACGAACAAACGCCCATCCTCGAGCAGGTCATGCCCTGCACCGAACATGTCGGTTTTGGTTTCCCAGACGCTCGAGTGCGTGTCGGTACTTAAATTCCAAGTGTCGATCAAGGTTTTGGCTTGGCCGGTCATGCCATTTGAGGCGTAACCCAGGAAAGAGCCATCGGCTGGTTGGCCCCACGGACTGGTTTTGCGCCACGGGAAGGTCACGAGCGTCCCGTCCGGCATCATGCTGGCGTGTGCCACCGTCACGGGCCAATCGATCACGCTCGACCAACGCCCAATGCTGTGCGCGGCATCAATACTTTGCACCTCAAGCACGATGGGGTTCGAGGTTTTACCGTTGACGCTCGCCATCAGGGTCGTGCTGCCCAGTGCTTTGGCCAGCACCGTTTGATCCGAATTGATGCCAACCACCGCAGGTTTGCTCGAGGTCCAAATCAGTTTCGGGGTCGGCTCGAGGATGGTTCCAGCGGCATCCTTTGTGATGATGCGCAATTCACTGCTTTCCCCTGGATTGAGGATGCCTCGGTTGGCGAACAGGCTGATGCTGGCGACCTTGGCACTGTTGTCCACACCCGGACCTGGTGGCTTGGGTGGATCAATCACCGTTGTGCCGTCCGTGCAGGCGGCAAGCATGACAAGTGAGAGTGTAAAGAGATGCTTCAACATGTTGCCTTAAGCTAGGCAGTGGAGCTACAGGGCAGTTAAAAAGCAATCGTGAGCATTGCACCTCGAGTCGAGCCTGATCTGATCAGTCACTCGAGACCTGTGACCACTGGCCCACCAAATCAGCCTCGAGCCACTAAGATGCGAACGTGGATTCTTTGCTGCTTATCTTCTCGTTTGCGCTCGGCGCGGTGATTGGTTCGTTCACCAATGTCCTGATTTACCGCGTGCCCCGTGGTGAAAGCGTGGCATTCCCACCCAGCCATTGCCCGAACTGCGATCATCAACTCGGCGTGCTCGATTTGGTGCCGATTGTTTCGTGGTTGGGTTTGCGCGGCAAATGCCGGTATTGCAAGAATCCAATCTCGAGCCGTTATCCAATCATTGAGTTCATCTCCGGCCTTGCGTACCTGGCGATTGCCTGGAAATTCCCAATGCTCGAGTTTGGCCTGACCACGGTTGCATTGTGGTTTTTGTTCACGATGCTGCTCGCGGGCAGTGCCGTGGACCTTGAGACGAAAATGCTGCCCGATCCGTTCACACTGCCATTGGTCGCCGTCGGCTTGCTGGTCGCATTCATTGCCAAGCCCGACTCGAGCTTTCCAAATTTTTGGCAGGCACTCGAGGGCGCTTGCATCGGCGCTGGCGTGCTGGCACTGATTTCCGGGTTCGGTGCGTATGTCTTGCGAAAATTCGGCGAGGTCAAATACCCGACTCCACCGCTCGATTATCAAACGGTTCATGCCGCTGCGCCCGTCGGTGCAATCGTGGCTGCGTTCGCTGGACCCTGGTGGGCGCTCGTGGCTGGATTGGTCCTGATGGTTGCTCACGCCCTGGTCAACATCATCACCAAGAATTACTTGCGTATCCCAGACTGGTTGACTTTCGGTGGCCTGATCGCCGCCCTGATCGTGCCCGTCGCCGTGCCTGGACTGTCCTTCCTCGAGATGCTGCGCGGCGCATTGATCGCCTGCGGGGCCGTCGCCATTCTTTGCGGTGTCCTCTGGGTGTTCTTGCCCGACCCATTCCCGAACGTTCCTGAAGAAGATCTCGATCCGGTCGCGATGGGCTTCGGCGATGTCAAACTGCTCGCTGCGATTGGTGCATTCCTCGGTTGGCAAGGCGTGGTGTTCGGATTGGCCGTTGCCATCCTGTTGGGCGCGGTCATCGGTGTGATCGGACGCTTGCTGGGCGGTTCTCGAGAGATTCCATTCGGTCCATACTTGGCGGGCGGTGCGATGATCGCCTTGTTCACCGGCAGTGCGCCGTTGCTGACGTACCTGAAACAATTCGGGTTTTGAGGGCAGAGGGAAAAGGTCAAAGGTGAAAGGCCAAAGTAAAACCTCGAGCCGTTACTTTCACCTTTGACCTCTCGGCTTTAACCTGTTTGTTAAACCACCGCTTGCCCAGCCACGTAAACCTTCCAGACGCTTTCCTCTCGGGCCAGTGTGAACACCGTGCCGAGCATGGCGTCCGAGTTTGGGCTGCGAACGAGCGCGGCCTCGAGCGTGCTGCCTGATGGGGCCTTGAGGACCATGAAATCGGCTTGGCGACCCGTGATGAAATCGCCAACGTCATGCAGGTGCAGGGCTTCGGCCCCGGCTCGAGTGGCGAGGTACAACAGCCTCGCGGGCGTTAAAGCCACACCATCGCCAGAACCGGCATCGCGCAGCATTTGCATTTGGTACGCCTCG
>JANOWZ010000828.1:0-3372 GCA_031418155.1 Deinococcales bacterium | reverse complement strand
CGGCGAGTTCGCTGAGGTGACGGCGCTTGATCGCTTGAAGGCGCATCTGGCGCAGGGCATCGGGCACGTACAGCCGCAAAGTGTCGCCATACAACTCGTGGGTTCGCTCCGAGATGTGCGGTTTTTGCCGCTCGAGCCAACGCTCGAGCCATTCGCCCAGGGTGATCTTCTCGGGTTGTGCGAGCGTGCCGCGACGGTGGGCGACCAGCAACTCGTCACGTTTGGTCATCACCTCCTGTTCGGTCTCGCCGTAGATGGTGATGCGTTTGCGTTGACTGTCCGATCCGAGGCCAAGATCCACACGGGCGTAGAACCTGCCGCTCGCCTTGTGTCTCGAGACTTTGGTTCCTTCACCCTTCTGACGGCGTTGGGATTTAGGTTTCTTGTTGTTTTGTCCAGAGACTCGAGCCATTTTGGTCACCCCAGTCGGCAATGGTAGCGACCGACTGGGCAGTGCTCGACATGCCGTAAACACAATTCCTACTGAAAGCAAATTTCATGACACTTGGTTGTGACTCTCGGGGACAGAATGTGTCAAAATTCCTCCCACGAAAATTCATCCCCACCTCTCGAGTCGATTCGCCTTGTCAGACAACGTTTTTTGAATCTGTGTTTTTGGGAGCCGTCGGTGACGGACCCTGAAATCGGACTCAACTGTCGTCAAAACTGTCGTCAGACTGTTCACTTCTTTGACCGGTCCTTGTCCAGCTTTTTGCGCCTCGCGGCGATGCTGTAAACCGATGCCCGTTTCTCATCCTCGAAGACCGTTCGGTAGATTCGCAACGGAATCGTCGGGTTGCTGTGGCCCACAATCGCCGCGACCACCTCGGGTTTCTCACCATCGCGCAGGCGGCCCGTCAGGTTGGTGTGGCGGCAGGCGTGCGAACTGAACTGCCGAACCGACAACGCCGGTTTGGGCGGTAGCGTGAATCCCTCGAGTGCCACCCGAAACTGCTCGGAACGTACTGACCGCACCCGTTGCGCCGCCAGCATCGCGCCGCTCGAGGTCCAACGCACGACCGGCTTCTTATCTCGCCCATGCTCGACGCTGATCCAATGTTGCCCCTCGGTGGTTTCCTCGTTGCGGCGCAGCACGCGAATGAAATTGGCGCTGACGCCGAGGGCCGAGGGCCGAGGCGAGGATGACCGTGCTGAAAAGCGGGCCGTGTTTGTCATGCCGATCCACCGGCAAGTGGTCACTCCCAACGACGATCTCGAGGCTCTCGCGGTTGGCCTTGACGCACAGGCGGTGGATGGCCCGGTTGACGTTGCGCGGCGAGAAGATGGTCCCCAGCGTGGTCGTGAAGACGAACTCAGTCTCGGTCCATGCCTCACCAAGGACGGTGCGATCCGCCTCCTGTGCGACCCTCCGTTCGCGCAGGACCTCGGCAAGGTCTTCGCTCATCGTCAGGGTCCGCCTCGAGCGGCTGGTTTTGAGCGAACCGACCGTCGGTCGGGAACGGCGACCCGACTTGACCTGCACCACCGTCTTTACGGTACTGGCCTCGAAATCCACCCCCTTCCAGCGCAACCCGAGGGCCTCGCCCCGCCGCAGGCCGAGCGAGAACATCGCGTAAAACAACGGGTACATCGCGTCGCCGAGGGCGGCCTCGAGAAAGACATCCATCTCGTAATCGGTCAGTGCCTTGCCGACGGCATCCTGGCGTTTTTGCTTGTCGGATTCGGAAGTCTTGACCCGTAGAGCGTACGCCGGGTTGATGGCGATCAATTCTCGATCAATCGCCTCGTCGAGTGCCGCCCGCAAATGCTGCAAGGACTGGGTACGGATGTCATACGACAGCCCACGCTTGGCGAGGTCGGCCAGCATGTCCTTGATCTGATTGCGGTGGACCGCCTGCAATCGCGTGGCCTTCAGACCCTCCGGGATGTACAGCCGAATGCGCGTCTCATAGACCGCCAGCGTTGTGTCCTCGAGTTGCGGTTTCATCAACCCAAGCCACTTCTCGAGCCACTCGCCCAGGGTGATCTTGTCCGGGGCGGTCATCAAGCCCAGACGGTCACGCTCGAGCAGGGCATGGCGTTTGTTTTTGACCTCATCTCGGGTTTGGCCGTAGACATCCACACGGCGACCGCTCGAGAGGGAAACCTTGGAGTAGTACCGTCCAGATTTGTGCAGGAGGATTTTGGAACCCTCACCGTTTGCCCGTTGCTCTGCCATTGTTCATACCTCAACAGAAGACTGTAGCGACCGACCAAGCAGGACAATGCGTGACTGATTTGCTTTGCTCACCAGGTCTGGATCGTGGGTTGCTCAGTGATGGGTCAAACGAATTGCAAACCTCTGAATGATGTCTTGTACACTGATTTAACAACTTCCTATGACGATCCGATTTGACACCCTCGAGATTGGTCGCACCTATGACCGGCCTTTCCTGGCGGCACTGTGGGGCTATCAATCGCATCATGCATTTTCTCGTGGGGTGTTCACACCTCGAGATGCCAACGTGATCGCGCTGTTCGTGACCAAAGAAAAACAGAACTCGCAGACGCAGTACAACGACTTCATCGATGGCGAGTACCTGTTCTGGGAGGGCGAAGAAAAGCACGCCTCCGACCAACGGATTGTGGGTGCTCGAGCCGCTGGCACACCGATTCAGTTGTTCTACCGGGACGTGCATCACACGCCGTTTGTGTACTTTGGCGAGATCAGTTTGGTCGATTGTGTTGAGCGAATCGACAAACCCAGTGAATTCTTGTTCAGCCTTCAGGCGCTCGATTCGCACATGGCCATTGCTGCGAATGACCAGGCCGAACTGCCCAGCTTCAACCGACCGATGCTCGAGGCGACAGAGAAAATCATCCTCAGCAAGGGACGCCTGGGCCAAACGCGGTTTCGCAAAGATGTGGTTCGACTTTGGGGATCGTGCGCCGTGACTGGATTTCAGAACATCACGGTGTTGAAGGCATCACACATCAAGCCGTGGAACTCGAGCAGCGACGACGAGAAGCTTGATCCGTTCAACGGGTTGCTGCTGTTGCCGAACTTTGACACGCTGTTCGATTTGGGTTTGATCTCGTTTGAAGACAGCGGCAAGATGTTGGTCTCCAGGCAGATCACTGGAATTGAACGACAGATTCTGAATGTTCGAGAAGGCGTGAGGTTACGGCGCGTGTTTACGCAAAACTCGGTTTACCTCGAGCATCATCGAGACCAATTGTTTCTCGGCTGAAGACCTGTTGCGTCATAAAGTCCGAACCGGCAGAATCAGATCATGTTCACCGCCGCTCAACTCCAAAAACGACCCGCAGCGTTCCAACGCCTGACCGGAGTCACACCCGAGGAATTCGACAGCATCGTTGAAGCGTTTGAACCCCTCTGGGACGAAGCTGAAATCGCACGCTTGAACAGTC
>JANOWZ010000827.1:0-2528 GCA_031418155.1 Deinococcales bacterium | reverse complement strand
GCGGTAATCGGCCAGTCCTTTCATGGGTCCACTTGCGCGGCGCGTGGCGGGCGTGATCAGGTACGAGGTTGCGCCCATCAGCAGGCCAATCGGCAGCAACCAGATCAGGCCGCGAATACCGATCAGTTGCGCCACGACCGGCCCGAGCGCCAATCCCGCCGTGCCACCCGCGCTGAACAGGCTGGCGAACAAACCGCGTTTCTCGAGGCTGGAATTGGCGGCGACGTAACTTGCGGCGTTCGGGTGAAAGATGGCGCTGCCGATTCCGGCGATAGCGACCAGCACTCCAAGCAGCCAGAAGTTCGGTGCAAATCCAACAAAGACCATGCCGAGGCTGGTCAGCACCGGACCAATCGCGGCCAAGAAGCGACGGTCAATGCGATCACCGACCATGCCCCAGACGGGTTGGAAGACGCTGCCAACCAAAGACATGATCGCCACGAGCAGGGCGGTCTGGCCGATGTCGATGCCGTACTGTTCGCGGATTTGCGGCAAGAGTGGTGTCAGCAGTGAGGCGAATCCATCGTTGATGAAATGCCCGAGTGTGACCACACTGATGATCGTGCCACCCGTAGCGAGTGCGGTTCTGTTCAAGGTTGGAACATTCACGTGGGCTCCATTGCTCGAGGTCGTTCGGGAACGAAGGCGGTCAATACGAGTGAGATCACTGGCAGGATGGCGAGGACGGTCATGACGGCGGCGATGCTCGAGATGTCGGCGTAAGCGCCGAGGATTCCAACGCCCAACCCGGACGCGGCGTAGGTGGTTCCAAGTGAGAGTCCTCCGGCCAGTCCGAGGTTCCCTGGCATGGCCTCTTGAATCATCACGACGATGATTGGCCAAGCGGCGGTCAGGCTCGCACCAGCAATTCCGGCGACGATCATTTGCGGAATGCCTTGAAGGTGCAAGAAGCCGTACAGGGCCGCGAGCGAAATCACCAGGCTCGAGGCCATCAGCACGCGACGACCGTACTTGTCGCCGAGCGTGCCGCCCAACAGGTTGCCAGCCACGCCGGACAGCGAGGTGATCGTGACCATCAGCGCGGCGGCCTCGGGTCCGAGTTGACCGTTTTCCTTGAAGTACAACGGAATGAAGGCCAGCAATCCGGTCGAGACGGTGCCGCGCACGGCGATCAACAAAATCAGAAACCAGACCAGCGGGTAATTGATCCGGGTACTCGAGCCGGATTTGGTGGTTCGTACATCTTTGCGGCTGGCGGTGATCGTGCGCCATTGACTGCCCAAGCCCGCAAGTGCCATCGCGGTCGGCACGAGCATCAGCAACGCGCCGAACTTGCTCCAGCGTTCTGTCAGCAACGTCGCCAGGATTGGGCCAACCGCGAAACCGATGCTGCCGCCGCTGAAAAAAATGCTGACACTGGTTGCTGGTTTGTCACGCATCACGGCTCGAGACCGAGAGATTGCTTCTGGGTGAAAGATTGCGCTACCGAGGCCCGAAAGGATCACGGCAACCATGACGGCCCAATAGTTGGGCATCCACAGCACGCTCGCCATGCCGAGGCCGGTCAGCAGGCAACCAAACCAGATCATGGCGCGGTTTGGTTTGCGATCACCCAGAATGCCGAAGATCGGTTGTGCGACTGCGATCACGATTTGATTTGCGGTGATGATTGCGGCAGCGTTCCCGTAATTCAGGTTTAACGCTGTCAGCAGCACCGGCAGCAGCACCGCCAGCGAACCGGTGTGCATGTCCACGCTCGAGTGCGCGGCGGCGATGGCGAAGACGCTCGGGCGGTTGTTGGCAAACTGATCTGATTCGATACTGCTTGGTTCGAGGGTAGGGACGGACTGTTTGGGGGTTGCGTTGCTGGTCACATCGACCTCGGGGGCGAGTTTGTGTCTGCTTGAGCTTGTTTCAGAGTTTGACTTGCACGGCTTGCAACTCGGCGGCTTTCGCTTCGGGCAGCACATCGGAGGCGAACAGGCCCGCACCCAATTCGGTTCCGGCCAGGTATTTGAGGCGGTCGGCGGTGCGGTACGGCGGATAGAACTCGAAATGCAGGTGCGCCTCCGGGTGCGGCAGGCCATCGGTTGGGGCTTGGTGCGCGACCATCAGGTATGGAAAGACGGGGCGTTTCTCGAACAAGCCGTCAAATTTGAGGATCACAGTTTTCAAAGCTCGAGCCAAATCTGTACGCTCGAGGTCGGTCAGGTCAGCGACACTTCCGGCGGCTCGGATCGGGGCGACCCAAACCTCGTAGGTGTAACGCGCAAAAGCGGGCACGAAGGCAACCACGTGCTCACCACGGTAAATCACTCGAGCACCATCGGATAATTCGAGCTTGATGTGATCCTCGAGCAAACCTCGACCATGAAATTCATAGTACGCCTTTTGATTCTCGAGTTCCTTTTTCGGAATAGGCGGCACGTGATCGTAGGCGTAAATCTGGCCGTGCGGGTGATACAAAGTCACGCCCATTTCAACGCCACGGTTTTCAAACGGTAGCACGTAATGGACGTGATCCAACGCGCCGAGTTGCGTGTAACGATCCGCCCAAACCTCGAGCA
>JANOWZ010000826.1:0-7521 GCA_031418155.1 Deinococcales bacterium | reverse complement strand
GAAAGATGAAAGAGAAACGTAAAATCAAAACCCAAAATCGAACGCACTTTAGGCCGTTACTTTGATCTTTCTTGTTCACAGGACAGCACCTTCTTGATCCAACACCGGCACCTAATGGGCCTAGATCGCTGACGGGCTGTTTGCGCTTCCTCTTTCACTTCCCTCTGTTTTTCACCTCAGCCATCTCACTGACGGCTCACTGGACCTTCAACAAAAGCCGTTTCTGACGTAAAAACTTCACATTTGGGCCTCGAGCACATCCCGGCTTGCACAGAGGTCGAATTCTTCACGTCAGATAAAACGCGCCAATGCTACCTTGCCTGCAAGAGGGCGCTACCGGGGGGAGCAGCCCGAAAGCTCAAGACGACAGCAATCCCAATCGACCCATTGACCTGACCGCCAAGCGGCGTGTCCTGATTGAATCGCGGCTCAAAAATCCTCTCATTCTTCAACTAATTTGAACCGCGCGAAAGCGAGGACGGTATCATGCGTACCCAAAACACCATTCAGCAGATCCAACAAGGCTCGAGGTTGATCCCAGCCGCAGTATTGGCCCTGTTTCTGGCGGCCTGCGGCCAAGGCGCTCAGAGTTTACCCGTAGATGGCAACACTTCCGACAACGAACTCACCAGCAGCGCCGTGAGCATCGCCGCCGTGACCGCCAGCGCCGCCGAGGATGCCAACCCAGCCGCAAACGTCACCGATGGCAAGCTCAGCACCCGTTGGAGCGCCGGGGGCGATGGGCAATGGATTCAGTTCGACCTTGGCAAAGCGAGCACCATCAGCAGTGTACAAATCGCCTGGTACAAAGGCGATCAACGCAAAGCATATTTTGACCTTCAAGGCTCGAGCGACGGCGGCACGTTCAGCAACATCGTCACCAATCAAACGACTTCTGGTACGACGGCTGGGTTGCAGAAGGTCGCCTTCACCAGTCGCAACGTCCGTTTTGTGCGCGTGATTGGGCATGGCAATTCTGAAAACATGGCGGTCTCGATCACCGAGGCCAGCATTGAAAACTCGAGCACGACCATACCAACGCCGACACCAACGCCAACGCCAACGCCAACGCCAACGCCGGGACCGGTTGTTTCTGCCGGAACCCCGCTCGTGCAGGCCCCAACCGGCGTGGCATACTACGTGGACTGCGTTGCTGGCAACGACGCGAATTTGGGAACCAGTTCCTCGAGCGCTTGGCGAAGCGTCGGCAAAGCCAACGGTGCAGCCATCGCAGCCGGACAATCCTTGTTGTTCAAACGCGGTTGCACCTTCGCTGGCCCGCTCCGCGCCAATTGGAAGGGAACCTCGAGCAGTCCGGTGTTCATCGGCGCTTATGGCATTGGCAACGCCCCGATGATTCGCAACGGCAGCCCCGCCGTCATTTCGATTGGTGGTCAGTACCAGGCGTTTGACAACCTTGAGGTCAGCGCCGACCAGCCCGGACCATACCGCAACGCGCAAAAATGTAGAACCACTCCGACCGGTTGGCGCGTCGGCTTCGAGTTCGATGGTGGGGCGCAATTCAACACCGTCCAACGCTCCAAAGCGACCGGCCTGACCGCAGGCGTGCGTTTCGGTGGCGGCTCGAGAAACCGTGCGATTTACAACACGCTGATCAACAACAACGTGATTTCGCAAAATACCCCACCGAGCGAAAAATTCGACGATGACTCTGGAGCCTGGGGCGTGCTCTTGAACGCCGACAACAACGAGGTCGCGTACAACAGCTTCGGTGGCAACATGAATTGCAGCGAAGATTACGGCATCGAGGGTGCATCCGTCGAGGTCTACCAGGCGAGCGGCAATTACATTCACCACAACAAATCCATCAATGATTCGACTTTCACCGAATTGGGCGGCAGCCCAGACCGGTTCTCGAGGAACAATATTTTTGCTTACAACCTCTACGCACCCGTGACGACCGGCGGCGAGTTGCTGGTCCTGCGCGGCCTGGGCAGCAAATGGGGCGCGAATCCGGGCACAAAGTTTTACAACAACACCGCCTACATGGTCTCTGTCGGCATCTCGTGCAGCGACGGCTGCGACTCGAGTATCCTGAGCGCCCGCAACAACATCATCGTTTCACGCAGCGACACCGGCAAAGGTGCACTCTGGGCGGACAAGCAATTTGACGAGGGCAACAACATTTACTGGCGCGTCGGTGGCAACACCGCCGCACGGATCGAGGGTGGCAGCATCGCGGCAAGCTCGAGGATCACCGATCCGAAATTTGCGAACGCCGCCGGGTACGACTTCCGTTTGGCGGCGGGCAGCCCCGCCATCAACGCTGGCAGCGAAGCGGTCGTGCAATCACTGAAGATCACAACTGATATCAATGGCAAGACACTGCCCGCAAGCGGCGTGGACATCGGCTCGAGCGAGTTCTAAACAGCATCAACAACCTCGAGCGGTGCAAGGTCAGTTTGAAGCTGACCTTGCACTCTTTTGTTGATCTCGATCTTGGATGAATTCGCCGTCAATCACAACGCCCATTGCTCGAGCGTCCTCGTTTTTAGAAACCTGAAGTACACTGAATCGTTCAAGGTTCTCGAGCACGTCACCTCGTCCCGTCCCCGGAGGTTTTCATGCGGCGATTCGCGTTTCTGACACCCGTCCTGATTGTGCTTGCATCCGTGCTCGCCTTATCGCCCACAACGCGATCTGCGGCGCAAGGTTCGGTCACATACATCCAACTGATCCTGGATGCCTCGGGCAGCATGTACGGCAAATTGCCCGCCGGTGGCACGCGCATCAGTGCCGCCAAGGACGTGCTCTCGAGTTTCATCAACCGTTTGCCAAACGATCCGAACCTGAATGTCGGCCTGCGCATTTACGGCGCGAACACGGCTGCCGGTTCCGCAGAAGCCTGTCAGGACAGCAAACTCGTGCTGCCAATGAAGGGCCTTGATCGTGCCGCGCTTCAAGTGACGGTGGTGCGCACCAAACCCAAAGGCTCGACACCGATTGCGTACTCGCTCGAGTTGGCGGCGCTGGATTTCCCGGTGGACAACAGTCGCAAATTGATCGTGCTCGTCACCGACGGGCAAGAATCGTGTCGCGGCGATTTGAATAAAGCGCTCGGGGCGTTCAAGGCTCGAGGTATCGACGTGGATTTGCGAATCATCGGGATTGACTTGGATGCGAACGCGCAAAAAAGTTTTGAGGGCATCGGCAAGTTCGAGAACGCCACCTCAAGCGCCGAGCTCGCCTCGGCCCTGGGACGCGCCACCGAAGCCGTCGCCAAACCGAGCGAAGCGAAATTACCGGTCACGGTCAAACTGACTTCGAGCGGTAAGCCCGTGAGCGGCGCGAAGGTGAGTTTCTCGAGTGCGCTCGACGAGAAATCACGCACAGATTTCTCCGCCATTGACGGCGCGTACAAAGCTGAACTGATCGCCGGAACCTACACCGCCCAGATCGAAACCGCCGAATCTGGCGTGCAAAACTTTGGTGGCCTGTCCGTCGCGGTCGGGGTGGGCAACAGCTTCACCTTCGAGATCGGCAAGGTTGGCACGGTCAAACTCGAGTTCACGCCGAATCCACCGATAGCCGGTGGCAAGGTCACGGTCAGTTTTTCTGCTGCGCCCAACACCGGCAGCAAAGACTGGGTGACGGTCGTGCCCAAAGATGCAGCGGATTACACCTATTACGATTGGCAGTACGTCAAAGGCATCTCGGGAACTTTGGATTTGAACGTGCCGGACGAACTGGTCGAACTCGAGTTGCGCTACCACCTCGCCAACCCGGACGGCAGTACACGGGTGATTGGCCGCAGCGCAGCCTTCACACCAAAACGCATTGTCGCATCGCTCGAGGCCCCAAGTGAGGCCCTGGGTGGCTCGAAGATTGAGGTCAAATGGAGCGGCCCAAACAATGAACGCGACTACGTGACGGTGGTCCCCAAAGGCGCACCCGAGGGCGCGTACCTGGATTACAAGTACACCCGCGACGGCAACCCCGTTTCGATCACGATGCCAACCGACCCCGGCGAGTACGAACTGCGGTACTCGAGCGACAATTCCGGCAAAACCCTGGCGAGCCGCCCAATCACCGTCAAAGCCGCCACCTACGGGCTCGAGGCGGTGGGCGAAGCGCCCGCCGGTTCACGCATCAGCGTCAAATGGACTGGTCCGAACAACGAACGTGATTACGTGACCATCGTCCAGAAAGGCGCAGCCGAAGGCACGTACCTGGATTACAAGTACACCCGAGACGGCAACCCCGTTCAAATCAGCACGCCACGCGAATCTGGAGATTACGAGTTGCGCTACGCGAGTGACAATTCTGGTAAAACCCTCTTCAGCCGCCCGATCAAGTTGGTCGCCGCAACCTACAAACTCGAGGCCCCACGTGAGGCCAAAACCGACAGCAAAATTCAAGTCAAATGGACCGGCCCAAACGGACAGGGCGATTATGTGACCATCGTCAAAAAAGGTGCGCCGGTTGGCACGTACACCAACTACTTCTACACACGCGACGGCAATCCCGGCATGCTGACCATGCCCAGCGAACCCGGCGAGTACGAACTCAGGTATTCGACCGAGGCGATCAGTCCAAACCCAACGCTGTTCAGCTTGCCGATCATGCTGAAGAAGTAAGGCGAACCTTGAGGCTTGGGCGCATCATGGCTCGAGCCTCACTGATGACCAGCAATCGAATGCGGCACGTACAACTCCTCGAGCGCACGAACCTCGTCCTCGGTCAATTCCAAATCAGTGGCGAGAATCGCATCCTCGAGATGATTCATCTTGCTCGCACCAATGATCGGCGCGGTCACGAACGGTTTACCGAGCATCCAAGCGAGCGCGACTTGTGCGTTCGAGACACCTCGAGCTTTGGCGATTTCGGTCACACGATCCACAATGTCAAAATCCGTCGGGTGCGTGTACAAGGCTTGCGCGAATGGATCGGATTTGGCACGTTCGGTCAATTGCTCACCGGCACGGTTGCGATTTCCGGTCAACATGCCTCGAGCCAGCGGACTCCACGGCAGCACGCCCACGCCCAAGTCCAGGCATTGCGGCATCATCTCGCGTTCCTCCTCGCGGTACAGGAGGTTGTAATGGTTCTGCATCGAAACGAACTGCGTCCAATGGTTGCGTTCGGCGGCGCGTTGCATTTTTGCAAATTGCCACGCGAACATGCTCGAGGCTCCGATGTAACGCACGCGACCGCTGCGCACGACATCGTTCAGCGCCTCCATCGTTTCTTCGACCGGCGTGTTCGGATCGAACCGGTGAATCTGATACAAATCCAAGTAATCGGTGCCCAAACGTTTCAGGCTCGCATCGATTGCCGCAAAAATGTGCTTCCTCGAGAGTCCCTGTTGGTTCGGGCCATCCTTGCCCGCCGAGAAAAACACTTTGCTGGCGATCACGACCTCATCGCGTCGCGCCAGCTTGCCCAACAGTGCGCCCGTGATCTCTTCGCTGCGGCCCGCCGAGTACGCATTCGCCGTGTCAAAAAAATTGATGCCCGCCTCGAGCGCCCGTTTGACGAACGGTTCGGCCTCGTCAATCTCGAGCGACCAGGCGCGAAGTTTCGGATCGCCATAGGTCATCATGCCGAGGGCGATGTTGGAGACTTTCAAACCGGTCTTGCCGAGGCGCACGTGATTCATGGGCGGAGCATAACGCGGGTGAAGGTTGTGGGCTGTTGCGTGGGAAACCCCGTCAACTCGAAGCGTCCCGCCGTAGCCCACAATGCGGGCAGACGATCTGATTCAAGTTTGCTCGTTCACTGATTTTGTCCAAGAAGTATGGCTTCTTGCAGCGTGGACAATTCCAATAGTCGATCCTTGTCCCGAGCAACTGCGCCACAAGTGCCATAGAAATAAATATCAGTACGAAAATACCGGAAACATACCTTGGCTGAGTAGGGTCACGTGGTCGCCAAAAGACAAGTCCAATCACGACCATCACAAAGTACAACCCGCGAATCACAAAGCGGTACATCAGCCAGCGTTTGAGTTGATGCCATGCACTTTGAAAACCCTGTTCCGCCATGTCCACAGCCTATCGGTTTCCTCGAGCCCGAAATTTTCCCATTACGCTTGAGCACCGGCAGAGCCATTTTGCGCTACCATGTCCCCATGAATTACCTCGAGCACATCGGCATCGATCCACGAATTCGCAGCGGCAAACCCTGCATTCGTGGGACTCGAATCGCCGTGGCCGACATTTTCGATTACCTCGGTGGTGGCATGAGCATCGCCGAGGTGCTTGATGATTTCCCAGACTTAAAGGCCGAGGACATTCAAGCCTGTTTCGCCTTCGCCGCCGACCGAGACCGACGCATGATTGCTGTACCAAACGAGATCGCCGTCTGATGAAACTGTTGTTTGACGAGAACCTCTCGCCAAAACTGCCGCGCCTGCTGGACACGCTCTTTCCGGGCAGTCAGCACGTGCGCGACTGCAACCTTAAAGGTTTTCCTGACGAGGACATTTGGGCGTTCGCTCGGGCTAATGGATTCACGATTGTCTCCAAGGATGCTGATTTTCACCAGCGAAGTTTGCTGTACGGACAGCCTCCGAAACTGGTTTGGTTGCGGATCGGGAATTGTTCTCGAGAACAACTGCTGCAACTGATCACCGTTCATGAGCAGGACATTCGTGCTCTCGAGGCCGATCCAATTGCGAGTGTTCTGGTCATCTCCTGAAATCAGGCCAGTAATAAGTCGGGCTGACATTCCCCTGTTATGCTCGAGCCCATGACTTCCGACGCGAACCCGACCTTGAACCTTCGCGTCATCATCTTCACCTGCATTGGTCTGGCCTTGATCGGTGCTGTCACCTCGAGTTTGGGGCCATTGCTCAGCACGATCCGTGAACGTTTCGGCGTTCGTGATTCCGATTTGGGTTGGCTTGCCAGCGTGCAATTTGCCGGTGCGATTTTGGGCAACGTCTCGTTTGTGGTGCTGTCTCGAGTGCCTGCCGGTTGGCGCATGGCTGGTGGCATGGTCACGTTTGGTTTGGGCGTTCTGGGTTTTGCCTTGACCAATGTTTGGCTGCTCGCGCTGCTGTGCTTATTCGTGGCTGGGCTTGGCTTCGGAACGTTTCAAGCGAATTACGCGAACATTTTTGCCAATGGCCTTGGCCCACGTTCTGGCGCTATTCTGACGCTGATGGGCGGCACATTTTCGCTCGGGGCGATGGTTGGACCGGCGGTGGTGGGCCTGCTGCTGGCTCGAGGTCAGGGCTACAGCATCCTTTTTGTGGTCTGTGCGTTTCTGGCGTGCCTGTTGCCGTTTGGTTTGCACAGCATTCGCAAGGCGAGTTTGGACACCAAGGCTGGTGCAGCTCGAGCGACAAATCACGTTTTGCTGGCTGGTTTCATTGCGCTCTCGGTCTTTTACGTGGCGGCGGAGGGCAGCGCCGCGCTGTGGGCCGCTTCGCACCTCACGGATGGGCTGGGATACTCCAAAAAGGATGCGGCTTTCCTGACCTCGTATTTTTGGGTGGCGATCACGGCGGGCCGGTTTTTGAGCGTGCCGATTGCCTTGCGAACCTCGAGCGCCAAC
>JANOWZ010000825.1:0-4189 GCA_031418155.1 Deinococcales bacterium | reverse complement strand
ATAAACGGTCTGCCATGGTGGAAAGTGCTTGGCGAGGTAACGCCATTGGCAGCCGGTTCTGAGGACGTAAAAGATGGCGTTGAGGATGGCTCTCCAACCCCATTCGGTTCTCGGGGTGTGGTTTCTGGGTGGGAGTTCTGGGGCGAAAAGATTCCATTCGCGTTGGGTAAGATGGTTTGGGTAGGTTCTCATGGGAATTTGAGCCTACCCGCTGGTCCTCAAAATCTCGTCCAGGACGAATTCAGACACCCTCTAGCCCGCTCTATACAAAGAGAGATACTTATGAAATCAAAAAACTTGAAAAAAAACGTGTCCACCAAGAGAGCTTCGCTTGGACGCGTGCTTAAGAAAAGTGAGAAAATCAAAGAAGCTGTCAAGAAGGCTGCCAGTGATCTTACATTGGTAAATGAAGTTCTAAAGCAAGAAGAGGTCCCTGTTCAGGTCATGAAGCAGGCCGTCACTCAGAATGAAGAGGTTGAACAGACGGTTGCAAAAGCCGCAGACGATTTGAAGCTGGTTAACGTGAGACTCGCCGAAGAAATAGCTGAGCGAATAGTCGTCGAATACGAACTCGCTGATACAAAGACGGATTTGGCTGAAGCGCGCGACGATTTGTCAAAAGCCCAAGTGAAAGAGGGGGAAGCGCAACAAATTGCGCTTCAGGACGCGCTCACTGGTCTTCCGAACCGCCTGTTATTTGAACAGAGTCTTGGGCAAGGGTTGGTTCAGGCAAAACGCCACAATTGGGGGCTCGCCGTCTTATTTATTGACATCGACAATTTCAAGAGTATTAACGACTCGTATGGTCATGATATAGGAGACCAGGCGTTACTGACGGTAGCAAACCGTTTACGGTCATTTGTGCGCGATCAAGACATAGTCAGTCGCTGGGGAGGCGACGAATTTGTGAGTCTGCTGTTTGAAGTCAAACAAGAAGCCGATGTGACCCGCCTTGCAGAGAAGATGATAAGTCAGATTGCCGAAACCTGCGAGTTTAATGGGATTGTTCTTTCCATAGAAGCCAGTATCGGTATTGCCATATATCCCGCAGATGGAGATACGGCTGATGTTCTATTCAAGAATGCCGACACAGCAATGTATAAAGCCAAGGGAACAGGGAAGCGAGTTATGCTGTTCCGAGAATCGGGTGAGCGAAAAGCGGGCTAGTTGAGAAGTTGCACCAAGCTTGAATACCGTTCAGCACGCGATCCTTCGCTTCTCGAGAATCGGCTGTAAACGCTCAAGCGTTCGTCGCGCCTCGAGTGCCAGCACTTCCGGCACGAAATCATCCGCCGCACCCCGCGCAGCAACGCCCCAATCCAGCAAATCCCAATCCTGCACGGTCGATGACGCCTCCCAGAACGAGAGCGTCAATGCCAACAAACTCAACGTGATGAACCTCCAAGCTCCCCGAGCCGTGCGCTGCCCGAACTGATCCAAGCCAAACCGGAATTTCGCGGTTTTGAAGAAGCCCTCGATTCGCCACCTCCGCCGTCCCCAACGACGAATGCTCTCACCATCCGCTGGTCTGGTCGAGATCACGTATCGCCACACGAACTCCCCTCGGGCACGCTTGAGTCTGAACCACGAAGCGTACACACTCGTGCTGCACGACCTGAACTCTACTCGACTGCCCTTGCAACGCAAGTCCGATAAGCAGCGTCCACCACCGATGCTGCGGTTGGCCCTCGAGCCGATCACGCCGTGCAAACCCAATCGGTGAACGCCGTCGATGAACTCGTTGGCGTCGAACCCAGAATCGGCTAAAACCCGCACGGTGAAGCGCTCAAGCCACCATGCTGGGATGCGAGCCAGCAAACGCAAGGCGAGTTTCGCCGGGCTGAGCGAAGCTTTCCCAGGCCAGACCGCAAAAGACCAGGGAAAGCGATGAACACCGACCACCACGTACAACGCAACCAGGTGCAAGCCAATCTTATCGTTGAGCTGGCGAATCTCGAGGTTGGGGAACGGACCGGTTTTCTCGAGCGTGGTCAAGTCCACGATGATCTCGAGGATCGGACGGCGACCCTTTCGCTGGTGATAGGCCGCCCAGAGTTGGGCGAGGATCGCGGTTCGCACCGCGCGGATGATGGCGAGGGTGTTCCAGTCGTAGCGGTTGAGGAATCTCGAGAAGGCGCTCGGGCTTTTCAGGGGAGCGCGTTCGGGCCGGGGGTAGCCGTCGGCTTCGAGGAACGCGGCGAGCAGGGCTTGGAAGCTCTCAAGCTGGTGATGAGTGGTGAAGGCGGTCTTGATGGTGTTGAATACGGTTCGGGCCTCTTTGTTCACAGGACTGTCAGGCTATCTGGCAGGAACTTGAGGCCCACCAAAGTTCGTGCTGGACGCGGAAAGCATCAGGTGCAACTTCTCAGCTAGCATTGATGCATCTGGGGCAACGATAAACATTCATGAGACGTACGTGCGCTTCGACGGCAAATGCGAATAACTGCTTGGCTGTCCTAGACGCTCCTTCGCTAGAGCTCGGTAGGGAGTCGCCTAACCCCTCGTTGCAGCGGACCTATGGTCCGCTGCACTAATGCGCCGTTATAGGATCGTCACAACCGGTCGTGAGAATAGTGCCACCTCTGGAAGAAAATCGCTGTCCAGAATTGCAAAAACCGCTGTAGGTGTTCTATTTTTTGTCCAAAACGGGTTTTTTGACGTTTTGCGCTCAGGAATCAGATCAATATTGAGCACGGGATGGATTCATGAACCCACAGCATTTCAAGGCGAAAACACTGTTTCACACGGGTTGAATTCGCCGAGCCTGACACTTTTGACACGCGGGGTTATCACAGCCCGAGATCGAGCAACTGGCAACAAGCACCTCATCCCAATGGCATGACATCCAGCACGTCCGGCAAGCTCTTGACCGCACTCTCGAGTTGTTCCGAAGTTCGCTGCACATACAACTTTGTCGTGTTAGGGGTATCGACAAGATTCGGGCGCTGAATTACTCTAAACGTCGAGTGCTAGCGGGTGTGACTGAAAAATCCTGAGAAATCAGCGAAGCTGACGGTATGTCGAGTACTCGCCAGCTTCTCATCGATCATAACCTTGAAGACCTCTTCACCATCGTCTACACCGTCACCGACGACTACATCACCCAAAGCATCCGAGCAGGCAGGTTCACCCTGCCCGAAATCAAAAACCAAAAAGCCAGCTACGCCGAACTCATGACCATCGCGCTCGTCGGAGAACTCATGCACCAAGCCCACGCTGGCACATGGTTTTTACTGGTTCAGAACGCTTACAAACACCTATTCCAACAACTGCCTGACATCACCCGGTACTACCGGATCATGCGCAACCTCGAGCGCATCTGGGCTGATCTCGCGTTGTGTTTGGCAAACACCGTTGAGGACGACACTACGTACAGCGTGGATTCCAAACCCATCCCAATTTGCAATCTGAAACGTACTGGCTTTCCTCGAGCGATGACTGAGGCGATCTATGGGTACAGTTCGATGGGTGGCGTGTGGGGCTTCAAACTTCATGCTGTGGTCAACAACGTTCAGATGCTGTGCAGGTTTGCGATTGTGCCTGCCAATGAAGCTGATGTCACAGTAGCCCGGTGCTTGCTGAACGCGAATGAGGATGAATTGAATCGGATTCTCGGAGATAAGGCATATTTGGGGATGGGGATTTTCACGCCTTCAAGAGAGAACGCGAAGAATCCGCAGCCTTGGACACGCTTGATGGGCGCAGCGAGAAAGTTGATTGAGCGCGAATAGCCCGTTAGGTGCTGTCTTATGAGCAAGAAGACAGTTTTCTCGAGTTTGACGCGCGGGCAGCATCTGGTTTTAGGACAATTGAATTCGTTCTGGTCGGTGCGAGCGAGTACGTGCAGGAAAATCGCTGCTCACAATTTAGGAATTTGGCTGGGCCTCTAATCCGCTAGCACTCGACGTTGTAAGGAATTCAAGTTGTTCCAGACACTGTTTTCCGCTCATGGATTCCTGGGACTTTTGGCGTATCACGTGCGTGTCTCAATTGAAGGACTCTGCATCTACCCTTGAAAAATGCGTGCTCGATGCAATTGAGCCTTGTACTGTTTGAAGTTGGGTTTGGCTGGGACGGCTTAGAGTAATCTCGCGCCCGTTCCCTGTCAGCACCCCGCTTCGTCCAACTTGCCGACCAGCTTAAACTCCAAGCACAGGTGCGCTCGCGGATCGGTTCACGCTCGAACTGC
>JANOWZ010000824.1:0-3699 GCA_031418155.1 Deinococcales bacterium | reverse complement strand
AGCATGACCAGCAGGTAGTTTTTGTATTCGCTGGCATCGATGGTGCCTCGGAAGGTATCGCAGGCTTACCAGAGCACACTGTTGATTTCGGATTGGTCTACGAAGAGAGACATGATGTGCGTTCATCTTACCGGTGTGGGCGGTGGGAAACGTTTTTGACGCTGTGCTCCGGCGATGACGCGCTGTCTGACGCGCTGAGTGACATGACCGGCAACCCTCGAGCACCAACGTCTGAGGGTCGGTCAACCGCGAACCAGTCGCGCATCGAGCCGAACCCGTTCGGTGCGCAACAAGCGAATCCGTTTGACCTCCGGGTGGTTCGGGTTGATCAGGCAATTGCGTTCAAACGGCATGATCAGGCTTGGCACCTCGAGCAGCAAACTGCGGTTTTCGTGCAGCCATTGCGTGCCGTAATCGCGGGTCAGGCGTTGTGCGTCGGTGCTTGGAGCGTCGCGCACCAACTGGAAGAAATGCTCGAGCGTTAAAACCTCAATGCTTTTTCGTGGCACGTCCAGTTCAATCGCGCTGCGTTCACCGAATTGCGTTGAGTCAATGTGAACCAGCACCTCGAGCATGGCAAGACTTGGGTTCGGAGCGGCGTACAAGACCGGTGTGCCCGCGTGATGCCAGCGTGCCGAGGCGAACACCCCGCCCTGACCGTCGAGCACGTCGAAGCCGGGGCGTTTAGCGTAGGGAGCGTTGTGGTCGTAGATGCGCCAGAGTTTCATGCTCGAGTCACGCGCTTAAAACATGCCGTAGGCTTGGGCGTAAAGGCTGTCGCGCACCCGTTCGTACCCGGCAATGCTGGTCAGGAGTTGCAACGGGCTGCGGTTCTCGAGGGCAACCAGCGGCGTGTGCAGGTAAGTCTTGGCCCGTTCGCTGTCACCAAGCAGTTCGGTGGCGAGGTGCAGGCTGCGTTCGATCATTTCGACCCGCATACTCTCGGCTGGCTCGAGCGTGCCGCGTTCAATTCTGCGTGTGTAGGTTTTGCTGCTGATGCCGAGGTGGTCGGCGAGTTCGTCCTGGCGCAAACCGGCCTCACGGACGATTCTTTCGGCGGTTTTGATGCTCAGTGTGCTTGGTTCTTTGATCATGGGGACCTCCGGGATCATCCGTCTCTTGGACAAGTTGTCTTAAATAATAGCACAACTTGTCCAGATCAAAAAGGGATCATCCCGAAAGACATGACCCACCTGGCCCGCCCAACGAATTGTCTACACACTGCGTAGACAATTCAAAACCAAGACAAACACCATCACTTCTCGATCCGCTCAAGAATCTCGTCATCCGCGAACAACGCTTCAATCCCTCGAGCCCGCCTGCGTTCCAAATGCTCGAGCACCATGTGATGCCGTTGCGATGGCAGCACGCGAATGTTGTCCGTCGCATTATTCATCTTGTCACCATCGCGGTGATGCACAACCTCACCAGCCTCGAGTTCACGCTCGAGCACTTCCTGAGCCAGCAAGCGATGAACGCGAACGGCCTTGCCGTCACGCCACGCTCGAGGGTAAGGATTGCCCTCCGATTTCACAGCAGAATTCTACCTCCAGGACAGCAAAAAAGCCACATTGGATGTCCACAAGTAGCGGTGCAGACTCGAACGTGATCACTTCGCACTCAAAAAAGGCTTCAGCAGTTCTGGGTTTGGTGAACCTGATGCCGAGTCGTTTCGCATTGAGGCCGTGCCGATGCCTAATCAACGCTTGCCATTGACCTTGGATCACGATCAGATTCCACGCATCTTAAGGTTGGAACGTGTCAATGCTCAAGCTATTGCCGGACTTGTAACGCATGACGAAGATCTTGCCGCCCTGCGAGACCAGGCTGCGGTACGACGTGCCGAGCTTCTCGGCAGGTAGCCCAACGACGCGGGTGGCCTTGCCAGTCGTTGAATCAAGCTGCACCAAGCTCGTGCCGAATGCCGTCACGAGTGCCCACAGCTTGCCATTGTGGAAGGTCAACCCTTGAGCCCGAAACTTGAGTGGTGTCGCTTCAACCAACACATCTGGCTCGACAGCGGCATTGACTTTCAACAGCAAGTATTGGGCCTGATTGTAGTTGTAGCCGGTCAGCCACAAGAAAGTACCATCGAAGGCCACTCCCGAAAGGCTCGTTTGCTTCCCCAGGTCTGCCTGTGTGTCCACCGTGTCCACCGCTGCTGCAACACCTGGATTCCAACGATTGATGCTGCTGTCATTGCCACAATGGCAAACTGCCCAGTAATCGCCAGCTTGCATCACCACACCATAGGTGAACTGTCCAAGCGCAGTACCCATGACCTGGCTCGCCCCGAGTGCTCCTGTCGGCAAGGTGATCACCTGTGCGGACCCGGTGCCGTTGCTGACCCGAAGGTTGGTGCCATCGCCCATCAGGGCCGTATCGGAACGGTTGGTGCTGACGGGCAGGTCCTCGAGGGTGGCACTCGAGGTCACAGATTCGCATTGAGATTCGGGGGGAACAGCGGTTGTTTTCTTGTACGTTTGCGTGTTTCCGTTCTCATCGATCAGCTTGAGGGTGTTCGCATCGGGCAGCTCAAAGTTGAAGGACCCCGCGCCGTTGTTGATCAGGTTCTTGGACGAAATGGAAATCACGTTCGCGTTAAACAACGCATACACGACGGGCAGGCACGCTTTGAGGTTGCTTGAGTCTTGGGAGACGAATGCTTTGCCGTTGCCCTTATCGGTGAATTGCAGAAACTTCGCATTCCAGTCTCCGAGCGAATCAAATATTTCTGGACCCGAATCAGCTTTCCAAGCCCCCGTGATTTGTGGAAGCAATGTGGTTGAAGGGGTAGGCGAACCGCCGCCACATCCGACGATCAAGCTGATCAAACCAATTAAGACAATGCGATTCACGATAATCTCCTTTTGAATGGGTTCATGCACATGCGTTGAGAACGGATGCATACAGCATAAGCGCGACGGATGTTTAGGCCGTGAAGCAACACACGGTAGCACTGTTTGAAGATCGGGCCGGTATTGCCAGCAATCATGGGTTGACACAATGTTCTCAGCTTCCAATACAATCATCCCAAACCCACCCACCTGACAGACACGCCATTCCCCAAACAAAACCCAAACCTCTCGAGCCATAACCTTCACGCTCGAGCCGGGATTGTTCTGTCACACTCGAGGAAAGCCAGAATCTCGAGGTGGTCAGTTTTGAGGTGGTGTGTATCTGTCAGGCTTGGGCTGGTGTGGGGAACAGACCTCCTTCGCTGCTCGAGGTGCGTCCGAGCGTGCGGTTCAAGACACCAACGGCGTAGGCGGCGGTTTTGCCGCGCACCAGGCCGCGATCTCGGGCTTCGAGAGCATTGCTGACGGCGGCCCAGATCGTGCTTTCTCCCGATCCGCTCGAGATGGCGTGACGGAAGTGCTTGTACCAGTAGATGACGCTGTGCTTGTCGTTCAAGCGTGCGGCGGCAGTTTCGGCTTTGGCGAGCTCTTCCGTGTGGTGAATACTCGAGGTGGACAGCCGTGCCATGAGTTCGTCGTTGCGGGCCTCGAGCGTTTGGCGGGAATTAGAAATCAACGTGTTTTGAGCAATGTTAATGTCGGGTCGTGACTACCGGTCGTGCGAAAAGTGCCACCCAAGCACAATCAAATCCGTCACAGACACCAATTTTGCACAAAGACCTTTCTAACCCAAACCAATCCCGCTCGAGGTCAGCTTAAAATCACCGATGCCCTACGAGTT
>JANOWZ010000823.1:0-5620 GCA_031418155.1 Deinococcales bacterium | reverse complement strand
GCCCCCCCAGCAAACGTATGGGCAATGCATGATGCCCGTATGGTGCGCTCTTGAGCGCACCGCCTGCGCCAAACGGTGCGCTCAAGAGCGCACCCTACATGGTGAACTTTCTCGAGTCAAGGTTCGATCATGTGCACGACTCGAGGCCCGCATGAACCTCGCCTACCTGACCCGCCGCACGCTCGCCACGATCCCATTGTTCTTGGGCGTGTCGATCATTTTGTTTTTCGTGCTGCACCTCGCGCCGGGTGGTCCCGCCGATGTCTACGCCGACAACCCTTCGGTCACACCCGCCGCGCTCGAGAACTTGAAGCGCGAACTCGGGCTCGATCAGCCGTTGCCGGTGCAGTACATTCGTTGGGTGAGCGCCTTCGCCCGTGGTGAGTGGGGCTTCAGCATTCGTTCGGGTCAGCCAGTGCTCGAGACGGCCCTCGAGCGTGTTGGACCAACCTTGTTTCTGGGTGGCACGGCGTTTGCGCTCGCGCTCTTGACCGCAATTCCACTCGGTGTCTTCAGTGCCTTGCAGCGTTACTCGAGTGTCGATTACGTCTTCACGTTCTTGTCGTTCCTGGGGATTTCCATGCCGATCTTCTGGCTGGCCTTGATGCTGCAAGCCTTCTTCGCGGTGCAACTGCGTTGGTTGCCATCTGCTGGCCTCGAGACCATCGGTGATGGCGGATTTCTGGACCGCTTGCGCCACCTGATCTTACCCGCGAGCCTGCTCGCCATTGCCAACATCGCCAGTTGGGGCCGCTTCGTGCGCTCGAGCATGCTCGATGTCTTGAATCTCGATTACATTCGCACGGCTCGAGCGAAGGGTTTGGGCGAACGGATCATCACCTACCGGCACGCTTTTCGCAACGCACTGATTCCGGTTGTGACCGTGATCGCGCTCGATTTCGCAGGCATCCTTTCTGGCGCGGTGATCACCGAAACGATCTTCGCTTGGCCAGGCATGGGCCGATTGTTCATCGAGGCGATGAACGGACGCGATTATCCGGTGTTGATGGCACTCCTGATGATCGGTTCGGTCGCGCTCGTCTTCACCAACCTCCTGACCGACCTTGTCTATTCCGTGATTGATCCGAGAATCCGTTATGACTGACGAGATTCCAGCCATCAACGAGTTGACCCGAGACAGCATTCCGGCCAGGCGCCCACTTGCTCGAGACGAATCGTTTTTGGCTCGAGCCGTGAGGCGTTTTCGCAAACACCGACTCGCGCAATTCGGGCTGGTGATGCTGCTGCTCCTGGCACTGATGGCGATTTTTGCACCGCTGATCACACCGTATGTCTTCGATGGTCAGGACGCCGCGCTGCTCGGACAGCCAACCCCACCGAGCCTCTCGCACTGGGTTGGCACCGATCAACTCGGGCGGGACAACTTCACGCGCATTCTCTACGGTGCTCGAGTCTCGCTTTCGGTTGGACTCTCGAGCGCCTTGATTGCCACACTGCTCGGCACGTTGGTTGGAGCGTTGGCGGGATTTTTCGGCGGCTGGGTCGATTCACTCTTGATGCGCCTGACCGATGTTGTCCTCTCAATTCCAATTCTGCCACTCGTGATTGCCCTCTCTGGTTTCCTGCGCCCGAGCCTGCCCTTGCTGGTCGCCATCATCGGAGGTCTCGGTTGGATGGGCACGGCGCGACTCGTGCGCGGACAATTCTTGACGCTCAAGAGCAGCGATTACGTTGAGGCCTCTCGAGCCCTCGGCGGTTCGAATCCGCGCATCATGTTTCGTCACATTTTGCCCAACGCGCTCGGCCCCATCGTCGTCAGTACCACGCTCGCGGTTGGCAGCGCGATCATCCTCGAGAGTGCGCTGTCGTTTTTTGGGCTGGGTGTGCAACCACCGATTCCAACCTGGGGCAACCTCTTGACCGGCTCGAGCGATTTCCTCGAGACCGCCCCGTGGCTTGCGGCGTTTCCGGGCTTGTTCATTTTGGTCACGGTACTGAGCGTGAATTTTCTCGGCGATGGCTTGCGTGACGCACTCGATCCGAGATCGTAAAGGCAGTGAAAAGTGACAAGTTGAAAGTGTAAAGAAAACCCAACTTGAGACTTTGCACGTTCCACTTTCAACCTCGTCCCTCGTACCCGTTCTCTCGACACACCCTTGGAGGTTCCCTTGAAAGTCACAATTATTGGTGCTGGCGCAATCGGTGGACTTGCAGGCACGCACATGGCTCGTGCGGGCTACGACGTGACGCTCGTTGATCAATGGCGCGAACACGT
This sequence comes from Deinococcales bacterium, assembly GCA_031418155.1. Classification (GTDB taxonomy): domain Bacteria; phylum Deinococcota; class Deinococci; order Deinococcales; family JAAFIG01; genus JANOWZ01. The sequence continues at coordinate 3,384 of JANOWZ010000823.1, read as the reverse complement.
TGCGGCGATTAACGCAAACGGCATCTTCATTGATGGCATTCGTGGCGAGATGCGGATTCCGGTGCGGGCAATCACACCGGATCAACTCGAGGAGCACGCGAAATCTGGGCCGCTCGAGGCAGTGTTGATCGCCACGAAATCGCAACACACAGAAGCTGCGGTGCGGCAACTCTTGCCGTTTTTCGGACCGGAGACGTTCATCGTCTCGTATCAAAATGGCTTCAACGAACCACTGATTGCAAAGGTGCTCGAGGAGGCTGGACTCGGCGGCAAGGATCGCGTGATCGGTTCGATTCCCAATTACGGCGGAGCACTGGTCGATCCGGGCCACCTCGAGTTTGTTCACGAGGGACCGATTCAACTTGGCGAGATGAATGGTGAATCCTCGCCGCGATTGCTCGAACTGGCCAAGATGCTCGAGTCGCTGACCAACGTGCAAATTTCGCACAACATCTGGGGGCAGATCTGGGCGAAGGAAGTGTATAGCGCTCAGGTCGTGTTCTCCGCGCTGGCCGATGCGCGGATCGCCGAAACGCTTGGTGTGGAGCGTTACGCCCGTATTGCGGGCTCAGTGGTGCGTGAGGCGCTTGAGATCGCCGAGGCGAATGGCATCGTGGTCGAAGCCTTCGATTTCTTCGATCCGGCGAATTACAAGCCGATCAAACCGGAAGACACTCGCAAACTTTTGGACAACATCAACCACGCGATTTGGTTGCTGAAAAAAGACCAGAAACCGCAACAGCATCAGTTCAAGAAGAAAGGCTCGGGCATCTGGTGGGATATTGTCTATCGCAATCGACCCTCCGAGGTGCGCTCGAGCAATGGCAAGCTCGTCGAGTTCGGGCGAGCGGTCGGTGCAGACGTGCGTTTGAACGAACGCATGAATGAAATGATTTTTGAGATCGAAGAGGGCAAGCGTCAACTCGGATTCCACAATTACGATGAACTCGAGGCGTTTGTCAGAAGCATCGGCAAGGAACTGCCATGAGTGGCGGCTCGAGCAGATTGGGTGTCGGTGTGCTTGGGGCTCACGCTTGGGCGGAGTCCGCGCATTTGCCCGGTTACGCCGCCTACGACCGGGCGCGGCTGGTGGCGATTTGCGACATCGTGCCGGAACGTGCGCAGGCGATGGCGGAAAAATTTGGCATCGAAAAGGTGTACACCGATGCTCGAGATTTGATCAACGATCCAGATGTTGAGATGGTCGATGTTTGCACGCCAACCGACACGCACTTGCCGCTCAGTCTCGCGGCGATTGAGGCTGGCAAGCATGTCCTCAGTGAAAAACCGTTGGCCCACGATGCGAAGGATGCGTTCATGGCGGCTCGAGCAGCGCGAGCAAAGGGTGTTCGCACCAAGCTCGGGTTCACCTTTCGTTACTCGCCCGCGATCCGCCAGATTCACGCCTGGATCGCCGACGGTACGCTCGGCGAGATTTTTCACGTGCATGGTTTCGAGCAGAACTCGCAGTTCCTCGATCCGTTCTATCCATTGCGTCAAGTTCCGGCGGGCGCGGATTGGAACACACTGATTCCCTCGAGCATTGTTGGTTACGGCTCGCACCTGATCGACTTGGTGCGTTGGTGCGTCGGCGAGTACAAGAGCGTCGCCTCGAGCATGAGCAATTTTGTGCCCGAACGGACCGTGCGTGGTTTTGATGGCCTGCAAAAAATTCGGGTTGAAGATGGCACGGTTGCCATCGCCGAGTTCGAGTCCGGGGCACACGGTCTGTTGCAAACTTCGTTCATTGCGGTCGGAAATTATCCCGGTGTCGAGTTGCGCGTCTACGGCTCGAAGGGCGCGGCGGTTGCGCGGCTGATCGAAGAGTTTGGCATTGCCGAGACGCTGCATTTTGCCACGCCGGACAGTGTTGAATTCAAACGCATCGAACTCCCAGCCTCAACCCTGCCACCCGGCACGACGCTCGAGACACCGTGGCCCGAGTTGTACTACCGCAACCTGGTGCGGCATTTTGTGGACGAGATTCTGGATGACACGCCCGAGGAATGCACGTTTTATGATGGCGCAAAATCCCAGGAGGTCGTGAATGCCATCGTGCAGGCGCACACGGAACGGCGCTGGGTGGATTTGTTACCGCTCTATCCCGAGGAGAACCGGCAGTGAGCCTCTCAGCGCTTGTGGCGCGGTTTTTGGAATCGCACCTCGAGTTAAATCCGGTCAATGCGACGTTCATGGGCTTCGAGGGTCACGATCATCGATTACCACCCGCCGATTCCGAAGTGATCCATCGAGAACTCGAGGTCTTGCGCCAACTTGAGCGCGAATGCGAAACGCTCGAACCTGGTCAATCGAGTGCTGAACGGCTCGAGGCGAAGATGCTGCATACACAAATCCGTTTCGGCATTCGAGAACTCGAGACGCGACCACGGTTTCACAATCCAACGTGGTTTACGGGCGAAACGGCGTTCGGCCTGATCTCGTTGTTGCTGCCGAGCGATCCAACGCGAAACCCAGATGATCTGCGGCAACGGCTCGAGGCGATCCCGGCATTTCTCGAGGCTGGCAAAAAGCATTTGTTGGGTCGCGCCATCCCTGCCGATTGGGTGACACGGGCCAAGCTCGAGTGCGCCGCGCTGATTCGCCTGCTTGAGCAAGGGTTGCGCCTGCATCCGTTCTGGTCTGTTGCGCTCGAGTCCGTCATGCTTGAGGCTCGAGTTTCCGTTCAAACTTTTGCCGCAAGTCTTGAACATCACACCGACGCAGATCCACGGTGCGGCGATGCCCACCTCGGGTTTTTGATGCGCGAGGCACACGGTCTGCCGTTCTCGCCTGCCGAGGCCGAGGCACTCGCACTCGAAGGATTTGAGAATATTCGAGCCGAACTCAAACGCATGGCGGCGGCGCTCGTTCCAAATCGAGATTGGCGAGAACAAATCAGCGCACTCGAACTCGAGCATCCGACGCTCGAGAATGTCATTCCGACTTACGAAAACTTACAGTCACGCGCCCTCGAGTTGGCAGATTCGACGGGGCTCGTTACACCAGCCAAAGACTACGGCTTGAACTTCCAAGCGCTTCCCGATTGGGCCCGAGCCGTCGCGGGCGATCTGTACTTTTTGTTCTACCGCTCGCCGGGATTGGGACGCGCCTCGAGCGGCAGCACCTACTGGGTTTTCCCGCCCGGACCAGACATGAATGCCTACTTGCGCGGCCAGAATTTCTCAACCATCAAGATCACACACGTTGTCCATCACGGCTCGATTGGGCATCACACGCAAAATACTCGGGCTCGAGGTTCGAGCGTCAAACTTGGACAGATCGCTGGAACAGATTGCGCCTCAGGGATCGCCATGCTCTCGGGCGGAACGATGATCGAGGGGTGGGCCTGTTACGTCCAAGACCTGATGCTTGAGGTGGAAGGGT
>JANOWZ010000822.1:0-2298 GCA_031418155.1 Deinococcales bacterium | reverse complement strand
CTGATGTCTCGATGGCTTGCTCACCAGACATCTGGGAGTTGAAGCTCTTCCTCTGGACCTCCGCCGACATGCCCGCCTGGAACGATGTGTTGCTCGAGATGAATACGCCCGTTTTGAAGGAGTCCGGCGCGTTGGTCGAACCCTTGCTTGTGTCCTGACGCTGGCAGACTCAATTCAAGCGCGATCCCGGTAGACTCGAGTCGTGAAGACTGACGTGACACTCGAGGAAGCCATTGACATTCTTGCGGGTATTTTGCCCGTCCCGAAACTCGAGCATGTGGGATTGCTCGAGGCGCATGGTCGGGTGCTGGCTCGACCGCTTGCGAGCTTGGTTGACCATCCGAGCAGTGACGACAGCGCCCTCGATGGTTTTGCGGTAAGGCTCGAGGAGACGTTCCAAGCCACACCGGAGGCTCCGGTTCGATTGCATGTGATCGCCCAAGTTGCAGCGGGTTCTGAGGCGATCAGAAGGCATCTCGAGGCTGGTCAGGCGGTGCAAGTCTTCACCGGCGCGAGCGTTCCAGCGGGAGCAACCGGCATCGTCATGGTTGAACACACATCTCGAGATGGGGAGTTTGTGAATGTCACCAAACCTGGCACGGCAGACATTCGCAAACGCGGCCAGGACCTCGAGCAAGGCAAGACCTACCTGCATCCGGGCACGATTTTGCGCGGCTCCCAACTTGCGTTGGCGGCGGCGATGGGTCACGCGACTGTGCCCGTCCTCGAGCGTCCCAGAATCGGGATTCTCGCCACAGGAGACGAATTGCTCGAGCCCGGAGAACCGTTGCCGCCAGGCGGCGTTTACAACTCCAACAGTTACGGCCTGGCCGGAATGATCCGCGAACTCGGTGGCGAACCGGTGATCCTGCCAAAAGTCCAAGATGATCCTGAACTCCTGCGCTCGAGCTTGAACGATGTCGGCGACCTGCATCTGCTGCTTTCAAGCGGCGGTGTTTCGATGGGCGAGCGCGACTTCGTGCGCCTGCTGCTTGAGCGTGAAGGTAAAGTGCATTTCTGGCGCATCCGCGTTAAACCCGGCGGCCCGCCCTTGTGCGGCGAGTGGAACGGCCTGCCATTTTTTGGCCTGCCCGGAAATCCCGTCTCGAGCCTGGTGATTTTCTTGATGGTTGTTAAACCCGCGCTGTACAGACGTTGGGGCATCCTCGAGCCCGCGTTTGAAACCGTGAAGGCCACGGCTCAGACGGCAATCAAAGGTGCTGGGGCGAAACTTGGATTGATGCGCGTCAACCTCGAACGGGTACGCCTCGAGCCCGATGCTGGCCTGGGTTGGACGGTTCGATCCTTCGGCAATCAATCCTCAAACATCCTGCGTTCGATGGTCGAAGCGAACGGTCTCGCCATCGTGCCACCACACACGAACATCGAAATTGGTGAAACGCTCGAGGTGGTCAGGCTTTGAGGGACAGAGAAAGGAGGAAAGATGAACGATCAAATCAAAACCTCAGGTTCGAGGTTTATGCCTTTACTTTCCTCTTTTCTCTTTGATCTTTGATCTTTCCTCTCGCTTTTACCCTTCTCGAACTGCCTTCAAGTACCCCTCCACGGCTGGCCGGATCAGCGACTCAAGTTGAATTGTGATGTATCGCGCTCCCTTTGCTCGCCACGCTCGGGCCGCATCGACATTCGGGACTTGGATGCCTGGAACCTTGCCCGCAGCAAGGACTTTGGCGAAAATGCCGTCGATCATCGCCACCACTCGAGGATCTTGGGTTTGACCGGGTAATCCCATCGAGTGCGCCAGGTCGTTCGGGCCGACGAAGAACACGTCGATGTCCGGGACGGCCAGCATCGACTCGAGGTTTTCAGCGGCGGTCACGGTTTCGACTTGAACAATGACCATTGTTTCAGTGTTGGCCTGTTGAACGTAATTGGTTAAGGCTCCGCGCTGACCATGATTCGCGGCCCGCGTCACCCCAGCCAAACCACGCTTTCCCCGAGGCCCGTACTTCACAGATTGCACCGCATTGTCCGCCTCGAGTGCCGAATTGACCCAAGGGACCTGGCAGGCGTGCGCCCCGGAATCCATGAATCGCAAAATGATGTGCGGTTGATTTGCGGGCACGCGCACGACCGGCGTGACCTCGAGCAGTTCGGCGGCACGACACATCGCCTCGCAATCTCGGGGTTCTATCGTGCCGTGCTCGCCGTCAAACAGCAAGAAATCCCAGTCGTGATGGGCGAGCGTTTCGACCAACGTCGCGTCTGGGTAACGGATGAACGTGCCGTAAACGGTTTGACCGGCGAGCAGTTTGGCTTTGGTGGTGTTGGTTTTCA
>JANOWZ010000821.1:0-3832 GCA_031418155.1 Deinococcales bacterium | reverse complement strand
GAGTTGCTGTTGGCGATTTTCGCGCCACCCGCTTACGGCGCGTTCGATCCAACTTGGGTGTTGGCAATTTTCTTCCCATTGTTTTTCGGCTTCGTGATCGGTGACATCGGCCTGGGTGCCATTTCGTTGGCCATCGCGTTGTTGTTGCGCAGCATGTCGCTTTCGGGCAAATCGCTCAGCCTCGGGCCACTAGGCATTGTTGTGCCGCCCAAGCCACTGTTGAACGTCGCCACCGTCCTGACCTGGATGGCCGCCTGGAGCATCGTCTTTGGATTCGCTTACGGCGAGTTGTTTGGTACGGTCGGTGAGAACCTTGGCATGTTCCATGTGGTCAAAAAAGAAGTCGTGGTCGATGGTGTCAAACAGAAGATTGCCGTTCCCGGTTTCTTCAACCGACCCGACGAGCACGTTGGCGAGTACGAATTCCAATGGCCCGCCAGCGGCAACCCGAGCGCGACACTCGCCCGCGAGTACCACGAGGAACGCCATCACGGTATTCCAATCCTGATGCCTCGAGTCAAGACCGAATCGGCCAACACGATGATGACGATTGTCGTCTTCGCGGGCATCTTGCAAATCCTCTACGGCTGGTTTTTGCGTTTCCGAGCGGGCATTGCCCACGGTGACGAGAAGCATACCTTTGAAGGCATGGGCATGTTTGTTGGTTTGCTCGGCATCATCTTGATTGCCTACAGCTATCGCAATCCGGGCACGCCAGGGTTTGTGAACCTGCTCGCTTACGCTTGCCTTGCGGCGTTTGCAGTCTTCGCGTTCTTAACCGCCCGAAAAGACGCGATCCTCGGTGGCATGATGCCGATTGAGTTGCTCTCCAATGGTGGCAACATCCTCAGCTATTTGCGTTTGTACGCGGTCGGTCTCTCGAGTGCGATCCTGGCGAACCTGGCCACGGACACCGCCTGGGATTTGGGCATGGCGACCGGCCCGGTTGGCATTATTTTAGGAATTCTGGTGGCGACCGTGATTCACCTGTTCGCCATCGTCTTCACGATCATTGGTCACGTTTTGCAACCTTTGCGTTTGCATTACGCAGAATTCTTCACGAAGTTCGGTTTTTACGAAGCAAGTGGTCGGCCATACAAGCCGTTCGCTCGGACTGCCAGCGAAAACGCTGGCGGGAATTAAGGGAGGCAGTTATGAAGAAATACGGTTTTGTTCTCGGTGCATTGTTGATTGCGTTGCTCGGTAGCCTTGGTTTCGCTCAAGAGGCCGGCGCAGCAGCCACGGCAGGCATCTCAATCGGTGGCGGTCTTGTCGCCATCGGTGCAGGTTTGGCACTCGGTTTGGCAGCGGTCGGCGTGGGCTTGGCCCAAGGTCGCATCGGTGCGGCAGCCGCTGGCGCAGTGGCAGAAAAGCCAGAACTGTTCGGTACGCTCTTGATCTACATCGTGTTGCCAGAAACGCTGGTCATCTTCGGCTTTCTCGTCGTGATCTTCTTCCTCGGCAAAGTCATCTGAACTCAGTATCCCGCAGTCAAAACTTGGACTTCTGGGTTTTGTTTTGAACTGAATTGAAGTGACGCAAAACCGAAGTTTTTCGCGGTCCAAGATTTTGACATACTGAAGACTAGGAGGAATTCATGGCAGACCTCGCCACCTTGCTCGAGAGTGAAGCACAGCACGAGATCGATTCGATCCTGGCTGAGGCCCGCTCGAAGGGCGATGCGATCATCAAAACCGCCGAAGAGCAGGCAAAAAGCCTGCTCGAGTCCAAACGTCGCGCCCTCGAATCCGAACTGAGCGCCGCGCAAATCCGTGCGCGTTCCAGCGCCGACCTCGAGGCGGCATCGTTGCGCTTGAACGCCGCGCACGGTGCGACGCAACAGACGTTTTCCAATGCCGAAACCGAATTGCGCCATTTCACCAAGTCCAGAGAGTACCAGGGCGTGCTCGAGAAATTGATCACCGAAGTCAAAGGTGCCATCGGCAGCATCGGCAAGCTCGAGGTTCACCCGGACGATCTGGCCAAGGCGGAATCTGCCGCCAAAGCCGCCGGGTTGAACGTGCCGGTTCATGCGAATGCCGAAATCGAAACTGGGATTCGTGCCTTCGCCGAAAGCGGTCAAACCTCGGTCACGAACACGTTGCTCGGACGTTTGTCTCGGGCGCGGGACGGGCTGCTCAATGAGGTTGCCCGCACGCTGGGCGGATAATTTATGTCAGACGATTACGGGTACATCAACGCTCGGTTGCGCGTCATGCACAGCCAACTCCTCGCCGGGAAACTGGATGAGGCGCTTTCTGCTGGCTCGTACCAGGAATTTTTGCGCGTGCTCTCCGAGACTGGCATCGCTGCCGATCTGGGCGATGCGACCGCCGCCGGAGCAGGCCTGCCCGCGCTGGACAAGGCGATCTCGAGGAATTTTTACAACACCGCCCAGAAGATTGTCGGCATGGCTGGCGGACAGGCGGGCAAGGAGATCGGGATGCTGTTCGCCCGGTATGACCTGACCAACCTCAAAGCGGTCGCTCGAGGAAAACTCAGCAACCGTCCGACCGCCGACATCGAGGCGAGCCTGTTGCCCGCTGGAACGCTCAAACCCGCCGTGCTCTCGCAATTGGCTGCCGCCGCCGATCTGAACGCGCTCTCGGGCGTGGTTGGACTCTCCGGCTCGCCGCTGTCGGGCGCATTCCGCAAAGCCGTCGCGCAACTGATTGGCGACAACGACCTGCTGGCCTTCGAGGTTGCACTCGACCGGGCGTACTACAGCGAGGCCGTCAAGCAAATCAGCACCGATTCATTGCGCAATTACCTGCGCCGCGAGATCGACGCGACGAACCTCCTGACCGCCCTGAAACTCAAGGCCCAAGGACGCTCGAGCGGCTTTGAAGGCTACTTCATCCCGAATGGCCGCGAAGTCAGCGCGGATCGTTTCAAACAAATCGCCAGTGGTTCCGGTGGACTCGAGGGCCTGAGTGCCTTCCCAAACCTGGGCGACACCGGCGACCTGTCCGCCGCCGAAACAAGCATTCGTGCCACCATGTTGCAGAACGCCCGCAACCTGTACGCCGCCGATGCGCTCGGACCTGGCATTGTGATCGGCTACCTGAAAGAAAAAGAGAACGAGGTCGCCCTGACCCGTTTGATCGCTCGCGGCAAGTTCTACAACGTGCCCGCCGAGACCCTGCGCAAGGAGGTGGGCCGTGGCGCATAAAATGGCTGTCCTGACCGACGGCGAAACCGCCACCGGCTTCCGCCTCGCCGGAGTCGAAGTCTTAGAGGCCGACGCAACAACCGCCATCGCCGCCCTCGAGAAAGCCATCCTCGCCGGAACCTACGGCCTGATCGCCGTGGACGAAAGCCTGGTCGCCGACCCAGCCAAATCCCTCGAGCGTCAAATGCGCGGACGCGACCTGCCAATCCTGCTGCCCATGCCCGGCCTCGCCGTGGCCTTCAGCGATTCGGTGGACGCGAAAGCGTACATGCGCGAACTGGTCCGCAGCACCATCGGTTTTGACGTCAAGCTCTAACAGCAGGGTGAAAGGGAAAAGGTTAAAGGTCAAAGGAAGACCAAAAATCTACTGAAGATTTCACCCGTCACTTTTTTCTTCAACCTTTTCTCGAGTTCCAAGCAGTTCAGCCCTTACTTTTCCCTTTCACCTTTCCACTTTTCCCTAGTCCCCAGGAGGTAACCAATGGCAGGCAAAATCAAGAAAATCGCCGGGCCAGCCGTGATCGTCGAGAACCTCGAGGGCGCGAAAATGAACGACATCGTTCGCGTCGGCACCGAGCAACTCGTCGGTGAGATCATCCGGTTGGACAAAAACGAATGCTTCGTGCAGGTCTACGAAGACACCAACGGCCTGAGCGTCGG
>JANOWZ010000820.1:0-2099 GCA_031418155.1 Deinococcales bacterium | reverse complement strand
ACCAACATGCCCAACGCGACCGGTCCGGCAATCACCGGATCGAGCTTGCCGCCCGCCGTGTAAATCAGCGCGTTCGCAATCGCGGTCAGGCCCATCATGAAGGTGCTCGTGGCGACCGCCGTGCGAAATGGCATGCCAAAGAGCATGTTCAAGACCGGTACTTGCACCGTGCCACCACCAACCCCGAGCAAGCCGCTCATCACGCCACCGAAACCAACGGCGGGCGGTGTCCAGTGCGGTGCACGGCCAACTTCGAGGTCTTTGCGACGGCTCGAGCGCAACATTTCCGTGCCGGTGTAGACGAGCAAAATGGAGAAGATGGTCGCCACGGCTTTGGCCTCGAGCACCAAGCCGAGCAGTGAACCGGTCACACCACCAAAAACCGTGAACGGCGCGAGTCGGTACGCATCTTGCAAACGAATCAAACCAGCCTGACGCAAATTGCCCGCGCTCGAAGCGACCGCCACCGCCAGCACACCAACTTGCGAGGCGGCAATGATCGTTTGCAAACCAAAATCCACGCCAAAACGAGGCCCGAGGATCGTCAATGTCGGCACGACAATCACGCCACCACCCAAACCCAGCATCGCGCCGAGCATGCCCGCGAACAAACCCGTCACGAGCGGGAAAATGATTGTCAGGTTCACAACCCCAGCATAACGGGTTGATTCTCGAGAACGCGCAGAATCCATCATCTCGAGACGAACCTCCGCAGGGATGCACTGGTAGACTGACCCCATGTCCGAGTACAGCGCCGTGATCGGCCTCGAAATCCACATTCACCTCGCCACACGTTCCAAAATGTTCTCGAGCGTGGACGCGAATTACTACGGGGACCCGCCAAACACGCACACCGATCCGGTCAGTCTGGGTTTGCCGGGAGTGCTGCCCGTCATCAACAAGCAGGCGGTTGAGCATGCGATCATGTTCGGCCTCGCGCTGGGTTGTGATGTCAGCGGCTTCACGCAATTTCACCGCAAAAATTACTACTATCCGGACAGTCCGTTCAATTACCAGATCAGCCAGTACGACCGGCCCATCGCTCGGAACGGATCGCTCGAGGTGCTGGGCGCAAAAGTTGGCATCACGCGGGCGCACCTCGAGAATGACGCAGGCAAACTCTTACACCCGGACGATGGGCAGTATTCGCTCCTGGATTTGAACCGTGCCGGTTGCGCCCTGATCGAAATGGTCACCGAACCCGACATTCAAGGCCCAGAACAAGCTCGAGCCTTCCTGCAAAAAATTCAGGCCATCGCCAAAGCCCTCGAGATCAGTGAAGCAAATCCTGAAATGGGTCAGATGCGCTGCGATGTCAACGTTTCTGTGCGCAAAGCGGGCGAACCGTTCGGCACGAAAGTTGAAGTCAAAAACCTCAACTCGTTCCGCAGCGTCGAACGCGCCTTGGAATACGAGATTGAACGCCAAGCGAAAGTCCTGACAGCAGGTGGCAAGATCACGCAAGATACAATGGGATGGGACGAAGCCAAAAATAAAACCTTTGTCATGCGCACCAAAGAAGGCGAAGCCGACTACCGCTACTTCCCCGACCCGGACCTGCCACCGCTCGAGATTGGTCAAGATTGGATTGATCGCGTTCAGGCCAGAATGCCACGATTGCCCGATCAGAAACGCACCGATTACATTGCTCGAGGGATGCGTGATTCTGATGCCGAAACCATCAGCCTGAACCTGCCGATCTCAAGGTTCTTTGAAGCCACCCTCAAGACGTACCAAGGCGAACCGCAAAACGTGGCGAACTGGTTGCTTGGCGATGTCAGCGGTTGGTTGAACGCACGCCAACTCGAAGTCAATGCCAGCAAACTCGAACCCACAAATTTGGACTTGCTCTTAACCCGTATTGATGACGGCACGATCTCCGGCAAGATCGCCAAAGAACTCCTGCCTGACCTGATGGAAGGCGCGAACCCGGACGATGTGATCGAAGCCAAAGGTTTGCGGCAAACCACCGACACCGGCGCGATTGAAGCCGCCATCCAGAAGATTCTCGAGGCCAACCCGAACGTGGTGGAAAATGTTCGCGCAGGCAACGCGAAAGCCGTCAATGCGTTGTTCGGCCCGATCATGAAAGAGACTGG
>JANOWZ010000819.1:0-5510 GCA_031418155.1 Deinococcales bacterium | reverse complement strand
CTAGTGCAAGACCACGGTGATTTTGAGTGGTTTTCTCAAAATCACCCGACCAACGGGAGGAGTGTCCAGTGCAGCGCCAACGGATTTCGGAGGATACGAAGTAATACGTAGAAATCAAGGTGGCGGTGCACTGGATCAAACGCAAACATCCGCAACCATCGCAGCCGTGACCCGAACCACCTCGGCTGGGCTGATCCTCAGCAGCAGGTATTCCGATCCGCCACCACCGATCAATGTTTGACGCTCGAGCAGTGTCAAATCCATGAGAACCCGCAAACCTTCTGGATGCCCGACGGGTGGCACGCCACCGGCAGGATAGCCCGTGACCTCGAGCACCCGTGCGGGCGAGGCCATCTTCAGACGCTCGAGCCCACATATTTGCGCGACCTTGTTCGCGTCGATTCGGCGGTCGCCCGGAGCGATGACCAGCACTATCATTAGGTCTTTGCCCTCAAACACCACGGATTTGATGATGTCCGCCGGTTCCACCCCGAGCGCTCGGGCCGCATCACGCACGGTCGGGGTCGGCATGTTCGGTTCAATCAGTGTGGCTCGAATGCAGCGATGTTCAAGCTCATCGCGCAGTCGAATCTCAGACTCGGTCGTTGCTCGGATTGGTTCGGGCATGTTCTTAGGATAATGTATAGAATTTATCTTCAGCTCGGTTCCTCGCGACGTTTGCGTCGCCGCAAGTCAATGGCAATGTACGCCATCAACCCGAACAAACTGAGGACCGTGACCAGCACGATCAACCAACGCAGTTGATCCAAGTTGGAACCGAAGAATGCCACAGCCAACGTCACCGGTGTCACGCCCGCAATGGTGGCAAGCAGAAAAGGCACAAATTTCATGTTGATCAGACCGGCAACAAAACTCACCCCATCCGAAGGGACCAGCGGTGAGAGACGCAGGGCAACAATTGCCCAAGCACCGTACCTCGAGACGGCCGTTTCAACCGTCTTGCGCACCCGCTCACTGACAAACCGATCCACGACCGCCGGGCCGAGTGCTCGAGCGAGGCTGTAACCGAGGACCGCCGCCAAGATCGCGCCGGACCAGGCGAGCAAACCACCGAGCAGCGGGCCGTAGGCGAGCACGCTGACGATCATCACCAGGATCATCGGTACGGCAGAAAGGATGGTTTGTCCGATCATCAGCACCACGATCAGCACCGGACCCCACCACCCGAAACCATCGACCCAGCCTTGAATCGCTTCACGATCGTTGCTGGTCAAAAGCGCATAGGCGTCATCAACCAAGGGTTTCAAGCCCGGAATAGTCCAGTACGCCAGGAGCAGCAACGCGATCATGGCAATGTAAATCCAAACCAGGGCGGGGATCTCGAAACGTTTCGCGGTTCGGGCCAAGCCCGGTGATGGGGTATCGTTCACAACCTGAAGCTAGCAGCCCGACGCTCGCACAACATGGGTAAAACGTACAGGGTTGCGAGGTTGACCTCGGGCCTGACCGCTGAACGTTCTGAGGATTTGGGTCTGACTGCCGTTCAAACCCCGATTTTTGGGCAATGCTCGAGCAGTTCGCAAGTCTCACATTTGGGTTTTCGTGCGTCACAAACGCGCCGTCCGTGCAGGATCAGGGCGTGATGCAAAAATATCCAGTCGTCAATCGGGAAGAGTTTCTCGAGGTCCATTTCAACCTTGTCTGGGTTGTCCTCTTTGGAAAATCCGAGCCTTCTGGCGAGGCGACCAACATGCGTATCGACCGCGATTCCGGGCCGTCCGTAAGCGTTTGAAAGTACGACATTCGCGGTCTTGCGACCCACTCCGGGCAGGGTTTGAATCGCCTCAAAATCGTTCGGAACTTCGCCAGCAAATGTTTCAATCAAGGCTCGAGCCGTGGCGACAATGTTTTTGGCCTTGTTGCGGTACAAGCCTATCGTGCGAATCAACGGTTCGACCTGCTCGGGTGTGGCCTTCGCCAGCTTCGCGGCTGTCGGGTATTTCTGAAAGAGCTTCGGTGTGGCCGCGTTGACACTGACATCCGTGGCTTGGGCCGAAAGGATCGTGGCGATCAGCAACTCGAACGGCGTGCCGAACTCGAGTTCGGTTCTGGCATCCGGATAACCCTGCCGCAATTGCTCGAGCACCTGCTTGGCGCGGTCCTGACGGGATTTCTGGGATTCTCGAGGCATAAAAGAGTGTACGGTATGGTTCGCTCACGCCAAATGTTTGCAAACTCGGCCAGTATCGGAATCACAAACGCTTGTTATGACGACGTTTGCGGGCTTGAACTCGGCCCAACGAACGTTCGCCGACGCACCGGAATCCAGGACCGGTGTTATCATCGCAAACGGTAAAAGCCATCCTCGGGTCAAACGGCCCAGGACGCAATTCACATTGTTTTGCTTTCAGCCCGAAGGTTATCACAATCGGCGGGCGAACTCAGGAGGACGTATGAAGGTAGGCATCAACGGGTTTGGACGCATCGGCAGGCAAGTGTTTCGCATCCTTCAAGAACGCGGCATTGAGGTCGCAGCGGTCAACGACCTGACCGACAACGCCGAACTGGCGATGCTGCTCAAGTACGACAGCAACTATGGCAAGTACCCAGGGATTGTCTCGAGCGACGATCAAAACATCATCGTTGATGGCAAGAAAACCCGCATCTTCGAGGAACGCGATCCGGCCAAACTGCCGTGGAAGGATGTCGGCGCGGACATCGTGATCGAATCGACCGGTCGTTTTACCAAGGCCGAGGCGGCGCGAGCCCACGTGGACGGTGGCGGCGCGAAAAAAGTCATCATCTCTGCCCCGGCCAAGGGCGAAGACATCACCATCGTCATGGGTGTCAATGAGGACAAGTACGACTCGAGCAAGCACACGATTGTTTCAAACGCAAGCTGCACCACCAACGGTCTCGCGCCGGTCGCCAAAGTTTTGTTTGATACCTTCGGCATCGAAAAGGGCATCCTGACCACCGTTCACGCCTACACCGCCAGCCAAAGCCTGGTCGATGGCCCTCGCGGTGATGCCCGCGACAACCGCGCCGCCGCCATGAACATTGTGCCGAGCGCCACCGGAGCGGCTCGAGCCGTCGGATTGGTGATTCCAGAATTGCAGGGCAAATTCACCGGCATGGCCTTCCGCGTGCCGACCAGTACGGTTTCGGTCGTGGATTTCACGGCGCTCTTGAGCAAAAGCACCAGCGTCGAAGAGATCAACGCCGTGATGAAGGCCGCATCTGAAACAACCATGAAAGGCATCCTCGAGTACACCGAGGAACCATTGGTCAGCATCGACTTGAAGGGCAACCCGCACTCGAGCATCTTCAGCGCCCTCGAGACGCTGGTGCTGGATGGCAACTTCATCAAGGTGGTCAGTTGGTACGACAACGAATGGGGTTACAGCAACCGCGTGGCCGATCTCGCCAAGTACATGGGCGACAGACTCTAAATCTCGAGGTTTGATCATGGGTGAGGAGTAGGATTTTTCCACTTCTCACCCATTTCTGTTCCCATTCAAGGAGGTTCAATGAAAACCCTGTCCCAAGTCGATTTCACCGGCAAGCGCGTGCTCGTTCGCGTGGACTTCAACGTGCCCATCGAGGACGGCGTGATCCAAGACGACACCCGCATCGTCTCGAGCCTGCCGACCATCCGGGCGTTGCTGCAAAAAGGCGCGAGCGTGATCCTGATGTCGCACCTGGGCCGACCAAAAGGCGTGGATGACAAGTACCGACTTGCGCCGGTCGCCAAACGGCTCGAGGAGGTGCTGCATCAACCGGTGCGCTACATCGCGTCCAAGCCAGCCTCAGATGAGACTGCGAAAGCCTTGCAAGACTTGAAACCCGGCGAGGTCGCACTGCTCGAGAACGTGCGTTTTGAATCCGGCGAGGAAAAAAATGATCCCGAACTGAACCGCAAACTCGCCGCGCTCGGCGATGCGTTCGTGCTCGATGCGTTCGGCAGTGCCCACCGGGCACACTCGAGCGTTTCGGGCGTGGCTGGGTTGCTGCCTCACGCGGCGGGGCATTTGCTGCGCGAAGAGGTGGCGAACCTCTCGAAGTTGATCAACGATCCAATCAAGCCATACGTGGTCATCATCGGCGGCGCAAAAGTCTCGGACAAACTCTTGGTGATCGAGAACCTGTT
This sequence comes from Deinococcales bacterium, assembly GCA_031418155.1. Classification (GTDB taxonomy): domain Bacteria; phylum Deinococcota; class Deinococci; order Deinococcales; family JAAFIG01; genus JANOWZ01. Next base: position 1,399 of record JANOWZ010000819.1, on the reverse strand, counting down.
GCCGACCGTGGACAGAATGCTGATCGGTGGCGGCATGGCCTACACGTTTGTCAAAGCCCAGGGTGGCAAAATCGGCAAGAGCATCCACGAGGACGACTTCCTGGACAAGGCCCGAGAACTCCTCGAGAAGTACGCCAGCAAGATTGTCCTGCCGACCGACACGCTCGCCGGTGACAAATTTTCTGCCGATGCGAACACGATGGTCGTACCGACCAACGCCATCCCCGACGATTGGGAAGGCATGGACATTGGGCCGGAAAGTCAGAAGGCATTTGCAGCCGCACTCGAGGGTGCCAAAACGGTCTTCTGGAACGGACCGATGGGCGTGTTTGAGTTCGCCAAATTCGCCGGTGGAACCAACGCGGTCGCACAGGCAGTGGCCGACCTCAAAGGGGCCTACACAGTTGTTGGCGGGGGCGATTCGGTCAGCGCGATCAACGAGAGCGGGCAAGCCCCGAAGATCTCACACATTTCAACCGGCGGCGGCGCGAGTTTGGAGCTTCTGGAGGGCAAGATTCTGCCCGGTGTCGCGGCGCTCGAGTAATGAAATGATCACCTGTTACCTCGAGTACGTGATCGATCCGTACAAGCTTGCCGAGTTTGAACAGTACGGCAAACTCTGGATTCCACTCATCAAGCGATTGGGCGGCATCCATCACGGGTACTTTCTGCCGCACGAGGGGCCGAACAACCTCGCCTACGCCCTGTTCAGTTTCCCGAGCCTTGCGGATTACGAGGCATACCGCGCCAAAATCCCGAACGACCTCGAGTGTCAAGCCGCCCTAAAATACGCCGAGGAGACGCGCTGCATCGTTTCGTACAAACGCAGTTTCGTTCGGCCCGTGTTTGAATAAATCGCTGATGCCGAATTTTTCGGTACGCCACACACCAACCTGGGGGAGACTGAACCGATGAAACCACTGCTGGCACTGAACTGGAAACTGCAAAAAGGCCCACGCGAGGCCGCCGAATGGTCCAAAGCGCTGCTCGAGAAGCTGCCCGCAAATGCGGGCGCAGATTTGGCGATCATGGCCCCAGGGATCAGCCTGCAAGCGCTCTCCAATGCCCTGCAAGGCTCGAGCGTGACCTGGGGCGGGCAGGATGTCAGCGCCGAGGCCAAAGGGGCATTCACTGGCGAAACATCCGCCGCGATGCTCAAAGAGGTCGGTTGCAAGTACGCCGTGATTGGACACAGCGAACGCCGCGAGTACCACGGCGAAACGGACTCAAACGTTAACCGCAAAGCCAAAGCCGCGATTGCCGCCGGTCTGATCCCAATCATCTGCGTTGGCGAGAAACTGGACGTGCGCGAGGCGGGCAACGCCGAAATGCACACCCTCGGACAACTCGAGGTCGCGCTTGAGGGCATCGAACTGACCGGACCGGACTCGTTCGTGAT
>JANOWZ010000818.1:0-5797 GCA_031418155.1 Deinococcales bacterium | reverse complement strand
TTGAACGGACCTCTCGAACGCCTGCGATCCAATTTTATTTCCGGCATCAAGCACTTGCCGTTGAAAGTGAGTTGGGCATGATGGGAATTGGCGAAGGGCGAAGGGCAACAGGCAAAGGGGAAAGCACAAGGCGTGACCTGTGGGCGTTTTTAATTCCATGTCGGGTGGTTACATGTGGGGGCGAAGCATGCTACGCCCTCGCTAGAACGGCAAATGGTATCAACACGATCCGCAAGCTCGAGGATTTGTCATGAGTCAACCAGACGCTCTTTCTCGAGTTGCCAACATTGTGCAACGTCACATCAACGAAGATGGATTCACTGGGGCTGCCGTGATCGGTGCGAGACGCGGAAGAATCCTGCTCGAGCATTACGCTGGCAATGCCGGTCCTGGCTTACCCTCGAGCGAGAGCATCTTGTGGCCGATTGCGAGCATTTCCAAAATGTACGCGGTCAGTGCGATCATGCGTTTGATCGAAAATGGCGAGATCACGTTGAACACGTTGGCGTGCAACATCTTGCCAGAATTCACCGGTGATGGTCGCGAGGAAATTCGTTTGCGGCATTTGCTGACGCACACTTCAGGATTGATTTATGAATCGCCCGAGATGGAAGCCAGGTTGATTGCGCAGACTCCAATCGAGGGTTTGATCAAAGAGGCGATGCAGGCGCCGCTCAAATTCAAACCAGGCTCGAGCCTCGCGTATGCCGATTACAACACGCTGGTTGCGGGACGCATGGCGGAAGTCGTGACCGGAAAATCCTTGCCAGATTTGGTGCGGAAACTGGTGCTCGAGCCGATGCACTTGCACGACACGTTCTTTCCAACGCCCGCCGAACAGGATTCTCGAGTCGCCACCGTGCGCGGCGTGACGGCAGAAGGCACGACTGGCGCGATGTACAACTCGCGTCACGCCCGAGGACTGGCGCATCCAGCATTCGCCGTGACCAGCACGGCCCAAGATTTGCTGCGTTTCGCTTCGCACTTCGCCCTGAATGGTCCACGCATTCACTCGAGCGCCACGGTCCGAGCCATGACGGAAAACCAGACTGGTGTCGTCACCGGCATTCACCCAAGCATGAAAGGGTATGACGAAACCGCGCCGATGCCGTGGGGTCTCGGTTGGGCATTGCAAACCGAATGGACTCCCGCGTTGTTGTGCGAACTCGCATCGTTCAAAACCTTCGGTCATGGTGGCGCGAGCGGTTGTGAATTGCTGATCGATCCGGTCCAAGACATAACCCTCGCGGTCATCACCAACACGCACCTGCTGACCGGACGCGAAGCTTGGTATCGACGGTTGCAATCGATCATCAATGTGGCATTCACGGCGCTTGTTTGAGAAATGGCGAAGGGCAAAAGGCAAATGGAAAAGCCAAACCCTGTACCCCATGACCTTGAACCTTTCATTGAATACTTGTGTCGCCACTCGAGCCGCTCTTTGTGCCCTTGAACTTCCCGTTGCCCTTCGCCTTTCGCCAAGCTCTTGAGGTTCTTATGACTGAACGCAAATCACCTGTCGGTTACACGTTTCCGCTCTCACCGGACGGTCGGGCGAGCATCGTGCCACCTCCGCCTTGGCATTACTCGGGGGACTTTTTGATCGTTGAATACCGCACCAACCCAGATGCCGTGATCGCGTTGCTGCCACCGGAACTCGAGCCTGCGGACGATCCCGGAGCGGTCGCCGCGATTTTCGCGGATTGGCAATCGTGCTCGGACGATGGTCACGAATTGTTGGACCCGATTCAGTCGCAGTACAAAGAATTTTTCCTGGTCGTCGGCGCGAAATACCAGGGTAAACCAGTCTCGAGGTGCGTGTACATTTGGGTGGACAAAGATTTTGCGATGTTTCGCGGGTACATTCAGGGCTTTCCAAAAAAGTTGGGCGACATTCACATCGCCAGGGCAATGGCCGTCGGAAAGGCCACCGCGAGAATCGAGCCCGGTGGAAAATTCGGTGCGACCTGTACGGCGGGATCTCGAGAAATTGCTCGAGCGACCGTGACCTTGCGTGAGATTTCCAAGACGGGACCAGTGGTCAACGATCCACCCATGTACAACTCGAGGCATTTTCCCGCATACGATGGTTTGCGCCCAGATGTCTTTGAACTCGTGCGCAGCGGAGGTTTTGATCGCAGTGCCACAGAAATTTGGGAAGGCGATGCCATGCTCGAGTTTGGCAAAAACACGATTGAGGATTTGGCTGCGATTGCACCAAACGAGATCATCAAAGGATTTCGCTTCAGTTTCGGGTACACCGTGCATGGTGGCGAGGTCATCGCGCAGCATGACAAAGATGCGGCGAACGAAAACCTCGAGAGGTCAATGAAATGATCTGGGTGCGATTGATTCTCGCTTCGCAAAGGACGACCACAAGGGGTTGCCCCTACGAGGATCGTGCTTTCGTAGGGGCAACCCTCGCGGTTGCCCTCGCCAGAAACACCATTGGAACTCAAACAAAAATAGAGGTCAAACAATGAAACACGTTCGCGTTTTACACAACGATCAACCCCAAGCCGGAACGCTCGATGGAACCACCATCACACTCGAGAATGGTGTAAAACTCGAGGCAAGCACGGCGAGGTATCTCGCTCCGCTCGAGCCCCGGCAAATTTTTGCCACACACCTGACCTACCGTTCGCGTTGCGTCGAATACGAGATGAAAAAAATCCCAGATTCGCCCGCATGGTTTTTGAAACCGATCAGTTCGATTTCCCATCACGGTGCGCTTGTCTCGAGGCCGCACGGTTGCGAGTTTTTGAATTACGAGGGCGAAATTGCCGTGGTCATCGGCAAAAAATGCAAGGGCGCAACGCTCGAGAATGCGCTCGGGTTCGTGCGTGGCTATTCAATCGTCAATGACTTTGGCGTGCATGACTTTCGTCATGCAGACCGTGGCGCGATGGTTCGCGTGAAGGGTCAGGATGGGTTTTGTCCGATGGGTCCGGTGATGGTTGATGCGGCGGATGTCGATCCGAACAATTTGACGATGCGAACCTATGTGAACGGCGAGGTGGTGCAAGAAACGAACACTGGAACGGATTTGATGTTCAGCGTCGCGTATCAGATTGCGGACCTTTCCAGGCATGTCACGCTCGAGGCGGGCGATGTGTTGCTGACCGGAACGCCCGCACATTCGAGGCCGGTCAATCCCGGTGATGTCGTTGCGGTCGAAGTAAATGGTATTGGTCGGCTCGAAAATACGATTGTGCAGTCATTCGAAACCCTCGAGCCTGTCGGTGTACAACCCGAGGTCACGGCGGCCACCTTGCATGTCGCGTTGGCGATTCCCGAGGATGAGGCCGAACGTCGCGTCGCAGAATTGAGGGCGAAGGCATGACAAACAGTGTGGCTGGGAAAATGGTTTCGGCGATTCATCACGCGGCGTTGCGGGTGCAGAATCTCGAGGAGGGGTTCTCGCGTTGGGCGCACACGCTTGGTTTGCATGGCGAGTTGCACAGCGATCACGGCATCTTGCGCTGCACGCACGAGGATTACGCACTGCTGCTGATTCAAGGCGACACGCCAGGACTCGAGTACGTCTGTTACGAACTGGTTGCTGGTTTGACGCTTCCAGTTGCAGCGAGCACACTAAAATCTCGAGGTGTGGAGTCCAAGATCGTGCCTGTGCCGCATCGCGGATCGGGCCTGGAGTTGTTCGACATTGATGGCAACAAGGTCGTGCTGATCGAACGCAAAAAGCACCATCCCAATTGGCCCAGTGAGGTCCGAACCTCGAAACGCTTGCCAGGTTTTCACCCGCGCAAGTTCGGTCACGTCAATTACCTGACCGCAAATGCGAAACGCGCCGTGAATTGGTATCACGAAATCCTCGAGTTTGGCATCACCGACTGGATGGGCGATGAAGGCTGCTGGATGCACGTCAATAGCGACCATCACGTGCTCGCATTTGTCGAAAAAGGTTACAGCCACATCCATCACGTCGCCTTTGAACTCGTCGATTTTGCCGACATGCGCGTGGCTTTGGATCACCTCGCGCAATTGCAACGCCCGGTCGTTTGGGGGCCGGGTCGTCACGGTGTGGCCCGAAACATTTACAGTTACGTGCGAATGCCCGAAGAAGAAATTTTCATGGAACTCTTCTGTGACCTCGAGCAACTCCTCACCGATCATGAAGTGAGATTTTTCCCCGATGATGTCCGAACCAGCAACACCTGGGGGGTCATGCCGCCCCGTTCGTACTTCAAATTCGACGCTGAATCCATCCAGTCCGAAGGAGCCCAGTCCGAAGCCTTCAACCAAAAAATCCCCACCTAAACAAAATTGCGCCACAAGAAACCCCTCTCTTGGAGAGGGACGCTCGAGCCCTAAGCTCGAGCCGGGGAGTGCCCATGACACCAGAAGACTTCCGCAAAGCTGGCCACGAGTTGATCGATTGGCTCGCCGATTACCGAGCCACCCTCGAGTCGCGCCCGGTCATGTCGCAAGTCCAGCCGGGGGACATCAAAGCCCAATTCTCGAGCACCCCACCGCAAGAGCCTGTCGGCTTCAATCAGATTTTCCGTGACCTTGACGAGAAGATTGTGCCGGGTTTGTCACTGTGGCAGCATCCAAAATTTTTCGGGTATTTCCCGGCAAACGCGCCGCTCGAGAGTGTGCTTGGTGATTTCCTGAGCACCGGTTTGGGTGTGCTCGGTTTGGCGTGGCAGTCGAGCCCCGCGTTAACCGAACTCGAGGAGGTTGTCACCGATTGGTTGCGGCAGATGGTTGGGTTGTCGGATGTTTGGCAGGGTGTGATTCAGGACACGGCTTCAACATCGTCACTGATCGCGTTGCTGTGCGCTCGAGAGAAAAGCACGAATCATGGGTTGTCTCGAGGTGGTTTGCAATCCGAACCCGCACCGCTGGTCGTGTACGGTTCGGCCCACGCGCATTCGTCGATTGACAAGGCGGCGTTGCTGTCTGGTTTCGGGCGTGACAACGTGCGTTATGTCGAGGTCGATGAAGCCTTTGCGATCAAGCCCGAAGCACTCGAGCAGGCAATCCTGGCCGATCTCGAGCGTGGTTTGAAACCTTGTGCGATTGTCGCCTCGATTGGTACAACGAACACGACCGCATTCGATCCGCTCGAGCCGTTGGGAGAGATCGCCCGCAAGTACGGTTTGTGGTTTCACGTCGATGCGGCGATGGCGGGCAGCGCGATGATCCTGCCGGAGATGCGTCACCTCTGGGCCGGTGTGGAATCTGCGGACAGCATCGTGATGAATCCGCACAAGTGGCTCGGTGCGGCGTTTGATTGCACGGCGTATTTCGTGCGCGATCCCGAACACCTCGTGCGCGTGATGAGCACCAACCCAAGTTACTTGCAAACAAACGCCGATGGTCGTGTCAAAAATTACCGCGATTGGGGCATTCCACTCGGGCGCAGGTTCCGAGCATTGAAACTCTACACGCTGATTCTCGAGCAGGGTGTTTCTGGCTTGCAATCCCGATTGCGCCGTGACCTCGAGAACGCAAAATGGCTCGAGTCGCAAGTGCGTGCCACGCCAGGCTGGAAGGTGCTTGCGCCGGTCGCATTGCAAACCGTTTGCGTGCGCTATGAACCCGCTGACATGAATGCGGATGATCTCGACACGCTAACGAAATCCTGGTGTGATCGAATCAATCAGTCTGGCGCAGCCTATTTGACTCCTGCGACGCTCGAGGGGCGGTGGATGGTGCGCGTTTCGATTGGCGCGATTGACACCGAACGCAAAGACGTGGCTGAACTCTGGCAGATCATGCAGAAGGCGGTTTTGAATTCTGAGTCGTGAGTTTTGAGTCTCTAGTGCAA
>JANOWZ010000817.1:0-8188 GCA_031418155.1 Deinococcales bacterium | reverse complement strand
GGCGTGCTCGAGACGAGTTTTTTGGCCTCTTCTATTGCCGCGAGCATCCGGCGTTTCGGGTCGGTCAGGACGAGTTCGGCTCCGTAGGCGAGTAGGGTGCGTTTGCGTTCTTCGGACATTTGTGCTGGCAGGCAGAGGATCAGTCTATACCCTCGAGCCGCCGCAACTTGTGCGAGGCCGATGCCGGTATTGCCGCTGGTCGGTTCGATGATCGTGCCGCCGGGTTTGAGCAACCCGCTTTTTTCGGCATCAAGCACCATCGCCAAGGCCGTGCGGTCTTTGATGCTGCCGCCGGGGTTTTGTCCCTCGAGTTTGACCCAGACTTCATATTCCGGTTCGATCACCCGCTCGAGTTTGACGAGGGGGGTGTTGCCAATCAACCGGTCAATCATGGCTTGAGCCTACGGTCTGGGATCGGATTCGCATGTCTCGAGGACAACGCTGTGATTGCGAATTCGAGAATTTACCAAGTACACTTGACATTTTTAGTATGCGTACTTATCATATATCGAACCAATTAGGAGGTTCTTATGTGGACAAAAGAAATCAGCACCATCTCGAACTCCTCGGCAAAAACCATCTGGCAAATTTACATCGATATCCCCAAATGGACCGATTGGCACGACAACATCCTCGAGTGTCACATTGATGGAGCTTTCGAACCGGGAAGCAAAGGCGCGATGACAGTTCAGGGCAACCCACGCCCACTGCCATTCGTGCTGCTCGAGGTTCAAGACGAAATCATGTTCACGGACTTGACCGAAATTCCTGGGGCGAACATCGTGTTCGCGCATCACCTCGAGCGAACATCCGAAGGCACGCGAATCACGCACAAGGTCACGATCAGCGGCCCCGCCTGGGAACAGATCGCCACGACGCTCGGAAAGCAGTTGGAACACGGATTGCCACAGACGATTGAACTTCTGGCACGACTCGCCGAAAAGCCCGAACTCGCCAACAACGCATACGATGCGAGTCATGAAACCAGACGAATTTCAGTTTGAAAGCACCGACGAAAGCCCCGGATTCATGCTCTGGCGCGTCTCGAGCCTCTGGCAGCGACAAATCAAAACGGCGCTCGAGCCTTTCGATTTGACGCATACGCAATTCGTGCTGCTGGCTGGCCTGAGTTGGCTCGAGGGTCAGGGCAACATCACACAGGTTCAACTCGCCGAGCATTTGGGCATGGACGTGATGATGACCTCGCAGGTCTTGCGCACACTCGAGTCGAAAAGTCTGGTCGAACGTCCAGCGCACCCGACAGATTCTCGAGCCAAAGCACTCAAGCTCACGCAGGCTGGTCTTGAGTTGAGCGCAAAAACCGTGCCCGTGGTCGAGGCTGCCGATCAAGAGTTCTTCTCGAGACTCGGGAAAAAACAAAGCGATCTTCTAAAACACTTGCGTAAACTTCAAGAGGAACCATGAGCCAAACACGCTACTGGATCGGTGTCGCCAGCAAAGATCACGTGATGCGCGGCGTTACCGGCGGATTCTGCCAACTCGGACACGGCAAGAAAACGGCGCTCGAGCGGATGAAACCGGGGGATTGGATCGCGTATTACTCGCCCAGAACGACACGCGAGGGTGGCGATTCGGTTCAAGCGTTCACGGCACTCGGACAGATTGGGGCTCGAGACGTTTACATCGGCGACATGGGACCGAACTTCAAACCCCACCGGCGCGATGTCAGGTTTCTCGAAATCATGGACGCACCAATCCGACCCATGATCGAACACCTGTCATTCATCACAGATCCAAAACATTGGGGCTACCCGTTCCAACGCGGACACCTCGAGATGACCCGAGCCGATTTTAAGTTGATCGCCGCGGCAATGGAGGTCGAGCTTGAAGCGTCACATTCTCACCGTGGTGCTGCAACGGATTGGGACTTGTAAACTCGGCTCATAACCAACCCTGATCAAAACATGCAAACCGTTCTCAACAAGCTCAAACAAAATTCCCGGCAGAATTGAACGGGTCGTTTTTCGCCGTTGAGGACTTGTTAGACGAGTTTGAATTCTGATGTGTAGATTTGGATCTCTTTTGGTGAGGGTGTCCCCCGTTCCTTCAGGAGGGGATACTGATCTCACAGCGTTTTACATCTCCATCGAGAAAAATCAAAGGCAAATTTTCTCAATTCCAATACCACCACTGCCTGTTTCTGCTCGCGTCTTGCTCCAGCAAGTCAGCTTTACGCTCGCCAATGGTTGAGAATTCAAGATTCTCAACCAACGTGAAATTTGCGATCACTCTCGGACAAAGAAAAATCAACCAGTTCAGCCGAGCCTCGAGATCGCGTATTCAGCAATCTTCAACGGAATGTTCACCCCGGTTGTGCTGACGGAATTCTTGAACTCCATCGTGTGATTGACCTCGATCACCAGGAAGCCACGTTTCGGATCTTCGACGAGATCAACCGCCACTACCGCACCGCCGACGGCTCGAGCGCTGCGTTCGGCGAGGTCTGCGAGTTCTGCTGTGACCTCACAATTTTCGGCCTTGCCACCTCGGGCGGTGTTGGTGATCCAATGATCGCTGTTGCGATAAATCGCGGCGATGCACTTGCTGTTGGCGACGAAGGCTCGAATGTCGCGGCCCGGCTTGTCAATGATTTCCTGGATGTAAAAAATCTGATGCTGATACCCACCCAGGACCTCCTTGTGCTCGAGCACGGTTTCGGCGGCATCCCGATCCCGAATCAAGGACAGCAAGCGGCCCCATGATCCGACCGGGGGTTTCATCACCACCGGATAGCCCATCTTTTCGATCACCTCGAGCGCGTGATCGGTGTCGAACGCAACCTGCGTGCGCGGTGCTGGAATTTGATGCTTGGCGAGCAGCGCATTCGTCACCAGCTTATCGCCACAGTTCGCAATGACGTGCGAAGGATTGACGACCTCCACACCCCAAGCCTCGAGTGACGCGGCAATCGCGTAGCCTCGAGATTGCGAGACGCAACGTTCAATCACGACATCCCATTCGGGTTTGCCCGCCGCGAAATCGAAGCTGAGTTGCGGCGCGTACACCTTGTCGTACTCGATGCCCAGATCATCCATGGCACGCCAGAGCATTTTTTCGTCCTCGCGGACCCTATCGTAAACAACGGCTAATTTGGCCACCCCTTTACTCGCCCCAGTCTTCGCCCTCGGTTGGGGCAAGCTCGAGCGTGGGTGGGTCGAGGCTGACGACCTCGAATTCGCTGCCGGTTTCGTCGTCAATGACGATCTCGCCGAGTTCTGGGTTGTCGAGTTCGATGGTTGCGCCAGATTCAGGGTTTTCAAACTTTACTTTTGCCATAATTCCCTCCAACAATTTTGCACAACAATTTTCTAAAACGGGACGCGGTCCCGATTTGAACAGTGTTTAAGCTTGAGCGCCGTGTTCAGTCTCGTTCACAGGCTCGAGTTCAATTTCAAATTTTGCTTCACAGTGCGGGCAGGTGATGACCTTGCCCTCCTCGAGTTCGTCTTCGGAAAGTTCAACCTCGCCAGAACAGTTTGGGCATTCGGTCAGCAATCCCAGCAAAGAGAACTCAGGCGGATCGAGCGATTCAATCTCGAGTTCGGCCCCGCAATCCTCGCAGACCAGCACATCGCCAATGTCGAAGGCTGCCCATTCCTCGGCTGGCACTTCGAGTTCTTCGGCACAGACTGGACAGGTGATGAACAGTGCTTCTTGGGCCTGATCGGATTGAGATTGCGTCACGGTGATTCCCCCAGTTCAGATCGTACTTACTCGCCCGGAAACTTCTGGTGCTGCTTGTAATACTCGAGAATACTTCCGGCCTTCAACGCCTCACGCAAGAATTCGGGCGGAGGAGCAAGCTGAAGCGTTTCACCGCCTTCACGGGTGATCAGTCCACGCTCGAGGTCGAATTGTACCTCTTCGCCGTCCTTGAGGCTATCGGGCACGGTTGGGCTTTCAAATGCGGGAATGCCAAGGTTCAGAAGATTGCGGTAATGAATCCGAGCGTAAGACTTGGCGATGATGCCACCGATTTTCAGTCGCTTTAACGCCATCGGTGCGTATTCTCGAGAACTGCCCAGGCCCCAATTGCGTCCACCAACGAGCAGGTCGCCAGGTTGGACCTGCGCGGCAAACTCGGGACGGAAATGCGCGAAGGCATACTTGTGAAAGACATCCTCGCCAGCCATGAACGGCGCGTACTTCCCCGGCAGAATGTCGTCGGTGTTGATCGAATCGCCGAACTTCCAAATCCTCACTGTAGTTCCACCTTTCGGGCCTCCATCTTTTCCGATGCTGGCTTTCTGAACAATGGTGCTCGAGGATTCGCCAGCCAAGGCCAGGCCAGCGTCACCAAACCGAGTGTCGAGAAAATCAAAAGTTTCGGCAAAACCGGCGATCCAGGCAAGGACACGATCAAGTCAACGAGTGCGTGCGCCACAATCGCCGCGACCAAACTGCGGGTACGCAAGTAGATGAACGCATACGCCAAACCCATGCCAAACAAACTGAACAACTCGAGCGGCAATTTGTCTGGTTCGGTGCCCCAGGTCATCACGCGGGCCGGAATGTGGATGATCGCAAACAACGCCTGCGAGGTCAGCAATGCCAGGGCCAAACGGTTGTCTTTGTTCTCGAGTTCAATGTGCTGGTAAAACTGCCCAAGGAAGAAGCCGCGATACAGCACCTCTTCCGAGAGCGCCACACCAAGCGTGAATGTCAAGAAGCGACCAATCCAAAAGGTCGTGATGTACGTCTCGAGTTGCGGCGGTTGACTGCTTGAAAACGCAAAGAACGGATAGGCGATCAGCAGCAGATCAATGCAGGCGAGTGCGAACACCAGCCCATGACCGGTTTGCCAGCGGTCCGTGCGAACCTGGTTTGGCCTGACCCGAATCACACCCAGAATCACGATCAACTCGAGCAGCAAAATGAAAATGTTGGCGAGCAGGTCAGGTTCGATCAAGTCTTGAGAAATCAAGAGGCTGCGAAAGAACGGCAGTCCGTACAACCAACCATTGTTGGTGACGCTGAAGATCAGGTCCAGCAGGAACGTCAAGAGCACCAAGTACATTGGTACGCGCCTGACGGTCAGCAGTTCATGCACCTGGACACCCTCCCGAACGGTACTCGACTGGAAATCTCGAGCCTGTACGGGCATTCTGACCGGGCCACCTGAACGTGGCCTTAACCAAAGAATAGGATTCGTGAGGGTCACGGTTGCCTGCCAATCATGATCCGTTCAATCTGACAATCTGGCGAACGTTGACTCAACAACCCCTCGAGTTCATCGGCGGCAGCCAAAAGTGAGTCTTGAGGGTAAGGCTCGAGGCTGTCCAGGACAAAATAGGCGTTTTTGGTGTTCTCGCTCAGGTGGGTTCGGACGCACTGCCGCCAGTTCCAGGCGCGACAGGTCACTCCGGCATCGTCCGTCCAGACAACCTCGCCGGTTTGCGGGTGATCGATGACGATCTCGCCATCCTTGCTGGCATCAAACGGTTCGTCACCTCGAGCGAAGCAGAGCTTTTGGGTTCCAACCGCCAAATCCCAGTCCTCGCCGCCACAGGGGAACACATGACGCACACTAAGGGCATTGTAGATGTCGGTCAGCAAGTTGATCGCCGGCAACTCGCCACCCTTAAGCACCCTCGAGATCATGGCTTCAGAAGAATTCAGGAATTTTGAAGGTTTCAGACCAAAACTCGAGAATGCCTCACGCCACGCCATCATGTGCGGGTGATCACTGGCCTTACCGTCTGCAAATGCGGCTCGAGCCTCAGTTTCGGCACGGCGCAACTCGGCAATGCTGAAGTCATCACTCGGACCATTTTCGATATTGCGGACGTACAGCATCACGCCGCGATACTGGAATCGCTCGAGGATTTCTGGCTGGATGAACGGTTCAGGCATGAACGACATCCATCCGCTCTACATCTTCAGGGAGTGCGATCACGCCCTGAATGGCGGTGGCGGCGGCAACGGCGGGACTGGCCAGGTAAATCTCGGCCTTGGCATCACCCATGCGACCAATGAAATTCCGGTTCGAGGTCGAAACGCAAACCTCGCCGGGGGCGAGCACACCCTGATGCCGCCCCATACACGGCCCACAACCGGGGGTGGAGATCGTGCCGCCCGCTTGAATAATCGTCAGGAGCGTCCCGTCCGCCATCGCAGCCTCGAGCACCTGAGAACTGGCCGGAATCACCAGCAGTCGGGTTCCGGCTGCAACCTTGTGCCCCTTCAGAATTTCGGCAGCAATGTGCAAATCCTCGAGCCGACCGTTCGTGCAAGTGCCAATAAAAACCTGATCGACCCGTTTTCCACGCAAACTCGAAACGGGCTCGACATTGTCCACGTAGCTCGGGACACTCATGCGTGGTGTCAAGCTCGAGAGGTCGATGGTCACGGCGTTGACGTAATGCGCGTCACTATCCGGCATGACCCAATCGGGAACCTCATACATGTCCAGGATCTCGCCGCCCGGAACAACCATGCCTGCCTTCGCTCCGGCCTCGACACAGAGGTTCGCCAGTGTCATGCGTTCGCCTCGGGTGAAACGATCACCGGCATGAATCTCGATACTCATGTACGTCGCGCCATCAGCCGTCAAGACCCGAATCATCTCGAGCGCCACATCTTTTGCACTGGTGCCGGCAGGCAATTCACCCTCGAGCGTGACCTTCACCGATTCCGGCACGCGCAACCACGTTTTTCCTGAGGCGGCGGCGATGGCGATGTCCGTCGCGCCCATGCCCGTTCCAAACGCCCCAACCGCGCCATACGTTGTGCTGTGAGAATCCGACCCGAGCACAATCGCGCCAGGAAACGCCAAGCCCTCTTCCATCAAGACCTGATGGCAAATGCCGCGCCCAACATCAAACAATTTCACACCCGTTTTCGCCGCGAACGCTCGAGCTGCCTGATGCGATTTTGCGACATTCACACTCGAGGCTGGCGCGACGTGATCGATCACGATGCTGACCTTCTGCGGAAATTTCGGCACCGTCTCGAGTTCCTGCTCGAGCACCTGAATCACGCTCTCGGCGATTGAATCGACGATCATGACCTCATCGACTTCCACAACCGCCAGATCACCGGCGAACACGGTTTTTCCGCTGCGTCTCGAGAGGATTTTTTCGGCCATCGTCTGCGGTATGACGGACCCACCTGCCGGTTGCGGTTTCACGCTTCAGCCTCCATCAACTTGCACGTGAGAATTGTGTTGGGCGACCAAACGCCACTGCTCAGCTTGCTTGGCAAAGACAAAAGTCGAACGCCCAAAGAACAACATCGTCGGCTCGAGGCGCTCTTCATGGCTGGAATCTTGGCGAAGCCAAGTTCCATGCCTCCCATCAGATACGTATTGAAATTCGGCGAAGACCAAGGCGGAATCGGTGAATGGTCGGTACTCGACGTTGCGGTACTGCAAGCTCTCAAACACGGGATTCTCGAGCACAGATTTGATGCGTTCAATCTTCGAGAGAAACCGTGCGTTCGTGTTGGTGAAACGAAAATCTTCGGACAGGATTTCCTCGAGCACCGTGCGATCTCGGGCCACGAGTGCAGCAATGTATGAATCGAATGCGGCTTTCACGGTCACGGTTGAACCTCCATCGCTTTGCCACCGATCCAAACTTGACTCACATCTCCCCTATTCACGTTCATGCGCACCTCGAGCCGCGATGGACTGCCACAAGCGTACCCCTGCGTACCAGAAAAATCTCGAGCGCCATCGTCAAAGAATTGATTTGCCGCCAAGTATGCTGCGAGCGCCACGTGTGCGTTGCCAGTCGCGGCATCCTCGAGCACGTGAGTGCCTTGGAACGAAAAATGCCTGGTGTCGGTGAAACAACCGGCGCGGCCCGGAAAGGTGAAGGCAACGATCCCGGTGGCTTTGGTCGCGTCGCACAAAGAAGTAATTCGCTCGAGGTTGGGTTCAATTGCGTCCAAGTAAATCGTGCTCGGCACGGCACAGACGAGCTTAGGGCGACCAACTCCGGCCAGCATCACCGGCAAGTCTTCGTGCAAATCATCCAACTCGAGTCCGAGGGCCAACGCGACTTCTTCACGCAACTCGAGGGCGTGACTCCAGTTGGCATTCGGCAAATCATCTTCGAGATTATGCGCAAACGGCTTCGGATACTCGAGCCAGACAAGTCCACATTCAAACTTGGCATGCTGCAACCCGAGCGGAAGTTCGATCTGGAAATGACCTTCAGGAATA
>JANOWZ010000816.1:0-3542 GCA_031418155.1 Deinococcales bacterium | reverse complement strand
TGTGCTCGGCGGCGAGTTGCCCGGTCATGAAGCGGAAGCGACCGTGCTCGAGCGCCAAAGTGTGCATCACGGCTTCATTCCCGGTCAGGTTCGGGTGTTCGACGTGAACGATGCGTCCGGTGTGCAGGAACAGGCGCATCTGTTGACCGTGCGCATCTTCAAGGTGCAATGCGCCGGATTGCACGATCATCGAGATCATTTGCAGCAGCGTGCTCGCACCACCGACCTCTTCGAGTTGGCCTTGCAGTCCGACCTTCAGGCCGTCTTTGATTTCGTCGTCGGGGTTGATCTCGAGGCCCATGTGTTTATCGGGATGTTTGACGCTGAGGGTCTGCAAAGCACTGTCATCGTCCTGGTCGGGCAGCAGCATCGTGCTCGAGTTTGGGACCAGGCCGCGCAACGAGGTCAGGTGCGCGAGGTAACTCGAGAGTTCTTCGTCGTCGAGTTTGGCGAAGGCGTTTTCCGGGTCGTTGCGAACCAGGGTCGGTTCGCTTTCTGGTATTGCGCTGGTGGCTGTTTTCATTTCGGGCAGGCTCTGCTGGCTGATGTCACGTTGCAAGCTGAGCAGGTGCGTAATGTTGCCGTTCGCGTCTCGAATGGGCAGCACGCGCCATTCGACGGTCAGGCAGGTTCCGTCGGGGTCGTAGGAGACGATCTCTTCAAGGTAGTTCTGATCGGTCTCGAGGGCTTTCAGGGCATTCTCGAGCACGCCCACATCGGTCAGTGGGTTGTTGGGCAACGCGGTCAGCGTGGTGGCATCCAGACCGCTGAGGTGCTCGAATGCTTGATTGACGAACAGCACTTCTGGGCCGCCCGCCTCGAGGTTGGCGGTGGTCAACATGATCGCGTCTGGCAGCGTCTCGAGGGCTTGCACCAGCGGCAGGTTGTCGATGCGTTTGGGGGCTCCAGGCAGCAGAATCGCCAGTCCGGTCGCGCCGATGATGTGGTTGTCGGCGCTTAGAAAGTGCTCGAGCGGTGCAACGGCAAGCATCATGCGGTAATTGCTGGTCTCGAGGGTTTGGGTGAAGATTTCCCCATTCAATCCCCGGCGGGCAATATCGGCGATTTGCGGGTAACGGGCGTAGAGGTCAAACATGCTCTGGCCCAACAATTGGTGTG
Source organism: Deinococcales bacterium (assembly GCA_031418155.1). Lineage (GTDB taxonomy): Bacteria > Deinococcota > Deinococci > Deinococcales > JAAFIG01 > JANOWZ01. The sequence goes on along the minus strand of JANOWZ010000816.1, from coordinate 2,423 downwards.
TGGTCGCGCCAATCAACTCGAGGCCCTTGCCTTCAGCGAGGGTAATCACACCCTCGAAATCGACGGCAAAACGGATCGATGGCAGTTCTTGCGCCAGCTTGTCGAGTTTCTCGCGGATCATTGAGGTTCTGGCCTTGGTTTGCGTTTCGCCTGTCACGTCATCGCAAACGTGCGAGACACCGATGACCCGTCCGCCCGCGCCAGTGATCGGTGAGAGGTTCAGTCGGGTGCGCAGTTCGCGTCCATCTTTGTGCAGGCGCATCACCTCGAGCGTGTCAAGGCGTTCCCCCCCGGCGAGCCGTTCGAGCGTGGCGCGTTCAGTTTCGCGGGATTGTTTGGGCAGCAAAAATTCGATGTTGCGGCCGAGGACTTCGCGGGTGCTGTAGCCAAAGGTGCGTTCGGCGGCGGCGTTCCAGGTCGTGATGATCCCCTCAAGCGTAGTGGATAAAACCGCCAAATTGCTGCTTTCAATGATTCGCTCGAGGATCGGTTGACGGTTCGCCTCGGCACGTTCGTTGGTGACTTGGCTGGCCCGCCAAAGTTCGAGGCGCAGGTTCAATTCCGAAACCAAATGATCGGCGATGCCCTCGAGCAGCAACGCCTGGTTCGGTCCCAGGGTGCGCGGACGGTGGTCGAGCACGCACAGGCTGCCGAGGATCTGCCCGTCGGTGGTCCGAAGTGGCACGGCGGCATGGAAGGCAAACTGCGCCGGGTTTTGTGGGTCAATCAGGTCGTTGAGGATTTGCACGCGGCTGACATCGCTGGTTTGCAAGAACCGGTCGTGAAGCACACCTTCGAGCCGAAAGGGAAGTTTCCGCGTTGCGTTTGCCAAGTCCACTCCGCTCGAGGCGGCGATGCGCAAGCTGGTTTCGGCGACCAGCAAGACCAGACTGACGGGCGCACTGACGGCTCGGGCTGCGAGCGTGGCGGCACGGGCGTAACTGGCCTGAGCCTCGTGTTTGAGCACCCCGTAGCGGCGCAATGCGGCGAGACGATCTGGGTTGGAGGGCAGCAGCGGCGCGGAGGCTTTCAACGTCATGTCAAGTTTCCTGAATCGTGTTGGATTTGAGGGCTCGAGCGAAATGGGATGCGGCTTGGCTTGGAAACTCGAAACCTTACAAAAGAAAAGCAAATGCACTCTTTGCAAATACTGACTGGGTACAGGGTCCCAATACTGACTCGAAATCGAACTCAGGGCCGAGCATGACGTGTCCTCGACTGAACCGACTACGGCCCCCTGTCCCAGTCATCGGAGCCGATGCTTTCGTAGTGCAAATTCTCGTGTTTCAGGCAGGTTTGAGGCGGTTTTCAGGTGCGAATCTCAATCTCGAGTCCAAACCGAGACTCACATTATCGACCGGGGTCAACCGAGGATTTCAGCGATCTGCTTGGCACTCTCACGGGCCTCGAGATGCACCAGCCCAACATTGGCGCTGCCACGGGCGACCACAACCAACACACCACGCGATCCGGCGGCGTAGAAGAAGACATGACCCTCAATCCCGGTGACGGTCGTCTCGAGGATTTCACCGGTTCCCAAGCTGTCCCCGATGCGTTTGCCCAACCCGAGCGCTGTCGCTGCCATCGCCGCAATGCGGTTGGCATCCTCACTCCCCGAGAGCGATTGCGCCATCGGCAGGCCATCGGTGGACGCGACCAACACACCGCGCAATTCTGGGATCGAGGTGCGAAGTTTGACGATGCTGTTTTGCAGGGCTTCTTGTTTACCGGGTGTGCTCACAGGGAATCTCCAAAGAACAAAGGTGAAAGCAGAAAGTGGAAAATCAAGGCTCGAGGTTTTACTTTTCCATTTTCCCTTTCCTCTGGGTTTAAAAGCTCATCTCGTTTGAGCCCATCAGGGCTTCGGCATACATTGGGTCAAATCGTTGCACAGACTCGAGCAGTTTGATCAGCGTCACGACGCTCGAGGTGGTGCTGGTGGCGTTCAGACCAACGACCTGTTCGCTTGGTAACTCGAAGTAATCGGCGACGTCTTCGGGATCCCAGACTTTGGGCAGGTCCTGACGGGTCACGCCGACCATGAACGGCACGTTGATCCGGGTGGTGATGAAATCCAGGATGCGTCTGGCGTGCGGGAAGTCACCGGGTTTGTCTCCGGCAACCAGCACGATCAATCCCAGTGCGCCCTCGCAGAGGATTTCCCACATGAAATCGAATCGGTCCTGACCGGGCGTGCCGAACAGGTGAATCGGAATGCCGTCCAGTGAGAGCGTGCCGAAATCCAGGGCGACGGTGGTTTTGGCCTTGCCGATGTCTTCGCTTGCGGCCTCGTCGGTGTCGACGACTTCGGTTTCAGACAGGCTTTGAATGAAGGTGGTTTTGCCCGCACCGACCGGACCGGAGATCACGAGTTTCAACGGTTTCATGGTTGAACCTCGGGTTCAAACGGGACGGTAACGATC
>JANOWZ010000815.1:0-4696 GCA_031418155.1 Deinococcales bacterium | reverse complement strand
CCAAACCCGAATGCCACAGCCCATTTCAAGCGTGGCCTCGAGTTGAGCCTGCAACAAAACTGGAAGGCCGCCGAGGCAGAATACCGCGAGGCGGTTCGCCTCGAGCCCAGCAACCCCACCTATCGCTCCTATCTGGCCGATGCCCTGGCCGCTCAAGGCAAATTTCCCCAGGCGCAGGAGTCGGTTCAGCAGCAAAAGAAATTGCAGAAAACGCTGGTTAAGCCAGTTCAGCCACCCAAAGTTACCACCAAACCCACAGTCATTACGACTAAACCCTCAAACCCCACCACCAAACCCACAGTCACCACCGACAAACCTCCAATCGACGATCCATCCATCACCGTGATCGAGTCCACCCTTCCAGACCAAGCCTTAAATACCGCCATCCAGTTGTATGAAGCAGAAAACTGGTCCCAAGCCGAAGCCGAGTACCGCAGGGTGCTGCGTCTGCATCCAAAGCTCGACGAAGGGTGGAATGGGCTGGGTGATACCTACATCAAGCAAAGCAAATGGGGCGAGGCCGAAAAAGCCTACCGCGAGGCGGTACGTCTAAAGCCGGGGGAAAGTTTTTACCATGCTCAACTGGCCAGTGCCTTGCTCAAGCGCAATCGAGATGAGGCCATGAAGGAAGCACTGAAAGCCATCTGCCTGGGATTGGAGGATCACGAGGTCTTTGATGAACTGGGGCTGACGGTGACATCAACGACACGCCGATGCTAAGTGTTCCGTCCGGTTGAAGCCGAGTGTTGTTCTCGGCTGAAACCCGAGCGTCATGTGAAACATGCATCGTGTAACACACGTGAAACGTGATGCATGATGTGAGTAACGTTAATGTGCTCGTTCACGGGTTCGGAGCTTTTGAGCGCTGCAAGCCCGCAAGATGCTGAAGTTGCAGCAAGAAGCGTTCTTGACGAAAATGCGCAGAATCAAGTGGACGAAGCACTAAGCTGCTGCCTTCGACGATGCGAAACGAGACACCCGCAATTTCGCTCGAGGTAGGCCCTCTGACTTCGCCACCGGTATCCGATCTTGTAATCACCCCAAAACGCATCCGGTCAACTCGTCCAAAAGCAAGGCAAAAAACACTCATAGAGATCATTAGCGAGGTTCCCATCCGGTCAACTCGTCCAATTGCCCGCCGCATTCCTCGCGCCAGTATCTCCAAAAAACAGATTTCTTGATGATTGCGGCAAGAATCACCCCTGCTTCTGCGAATCCAGCCCTCCGGTCAACCCGTCCAAAACACCAAATGGTTCGCCTAATCCATCCGGTCAACTCGTCCAAAACACCACAATTCTGCGACTTTACATCCGGTCAACTCGTCCAATAAAGCCCGGTCAACCCGTCCAGAAGGCATGGTTTTAACCCGGTCAACCCGTCCAGAAAAAACACAAGTGTTCGGTCAACCCGTCCAGAAGATATGGTATTTTGGTCCAAAACAAGTGATTTCACTCGGTCAACCCGTCCAGACAAAGGATCAAAATGTGCTGTTTTTCCCGGTCAACTCGTCCAAAACTTTTGGAGAATACCGTGCAGCACGCAAATCGCTTCGCGTCCTGTTGTTGTATTTAATCAACAATAAAACAAACCCAGCATTTAAGGTTCGCCAACATGCCAACGAATCGTGTCGCCGTCACTCACGGTATGCTTTGGCATGTCCTCGACAGACAAAACACTTGACTTCATCCCACAAGCGGAAGTCAACCTCTCCACGCTGCCGTTGACCAGCTTTCAAGACCGAATCCCAGTAACATTCACCTCCTGGACCACCTACATCACCATCGGCAATCTCAGCCGAAAACTCGAATGTCACTCGAATCAGGAAGTTGGTGGTGTGCCACACGGCATTGATGCTGATTTCCTGATCGCTTTGCAACAGGTGACTCTCAACCACATGCAAAATGGCGGCGACGCAGACACCATTGTTTTTGTCTCCCCTCGAGAGTTGCTCAGACTCGCAGGACAGGACGACTCTGGACGGCATTACGCGCTGGTCGATGAATCCTTGCGACGCCTACGGCACACCGTTTACACGGCCTCGGAAGGCTGGTATGAGGGTGAACGCAAAGGACACACCAGCCAAACCTTCAACATTTTGGACGAGTTGACCGTATCGAGCGTCGGACGAAAAGGGCAAGAAAACCGTACCCTGATCGGACTTCGCCTACATCGCGTGATCCGAGACTCGATTGCCCGAGGATTGCTACGGCACCTTGATATTGCCTTTTACTCCAGCCTCTCACGCCCGCAAGCCAGGGCGCTCTACCGGGCGTTGGAAAGCAAACGTTTCCACAACAACACCGACCGCGACCAGTTCACCATCGGCATCCTTGAGTGGGGGCGCGAGCTGAAAATTCTTGACCAAACACCAAGCAAGATCCGGCGTGCCCTCGAGGACAGTCACAGCCTATTGATCGAATACGACTACCTTAAGGACGTTCAGTATGTCGGACGCGGCAAAGACCAGACGCTCACCTACACCTACCAGACGGTCAGCAAGGTTGAACACGACTCTGGACCAATCAAACAGCTTGTTCAATACGGATTGGCCAATGCACGTGCCGAGGCGATGCTTGAAAAACACGGCAAGGAACACATCCTCGCCTCGTTGGTGAAGGCCAAAGAGATCATCGCCGGTGGATTTAAACCGCTCAACCGGGCCGGATTCATCACCGATGTAATCAGCAACCCACAAAAATATCAGGCAGGCACGGTCGAAAAATCCGTCGTTCGCCAACAGGTTCCGGTAGTGGGTTATTTCAGGTTCCTTTGATTGAAGAGCCCGACATGTGGGATGGATTCGAAAGACTCGAGCGCAAAGCCCAAGTGGAATTCATCTTTAAAAGCCTGACAGTTGTCGTCAATCACCTCAGCCCGGATCACCTCACCTCGCTCGCGCAAATGTTGGTGGTGAGTCCGGTGGATTTGCGCAAGTACCATGGCGATGTGATCAAGGCGCGATTGACCAAAGACCAAACGGCCCTCAAGCAGTTGCTTGGTTTGGACCCAGAGTAGGTGAATTTTCAAACCACAGTTTTTTGAATGTTGAAGTCAATCAATTTGTCTGGTTCCAGCGCGATTGATCCAACTCGAGCAGCGTCTCCGGCACCACACCGATCTGTTGCTTGAAGAAGTTGGCGCGAAACGCCCAAATCTCTCGAGCGGCCAAGGCTCCACGCAGTTGGGCCGTCGCCTGCACCAAGAGCACGTTCACACCGACATCCAAGGGATTGACCTCGAGCAAGCGTTCGGCCAGACTCGAGCATGCCTCGTACCTTTCGCGTTTGAACAATTCCTCGAGTGCACTCAATCCCGCGGCCGTGACGCTGAACTCGAGGTCGGAACGGAAGATCTCCGCCCATTCGCTTGAAGCGTTCGGCAAGAACGGTCCAGTGTAGAGCGCCAACGCGCGACGCACGCCCAATTCGCCGCCCACCCCAACGGCCTTGTCCACCTCTCGGGCATCCCAAGTCAGGCGCAATCCGGGATGCGCCACCGCGTACTTGCGCTGACGTTGATCAAAGCGCACGAACAAGGCTGGAACCACCCTCGAGAGTGCCGTGCGGATCACGTGAAAGTGATTGCGGGCGTTTTGCGGGTTCACGTCCTGGTAGACGTTGGTTTGAATCTGCTCGAGCGTGGCCGAACCGCTGTGCAACAAGAACGCCAGCAGTTCGACGCTGCGAGCCACGCCCGACTCGAGGCGTTGCTCTCGCCCATCCAGGCTCAGGCCGTACCCGCCGAGTGTGGTCAGGTGAAGGTGCTTTGGTGAGCCGCGCCCGAGCAATCGCCAATCCTCGAGCAGCACGTACAGGTACTCCAGTTGCCTTGTGCTGGCAATGGTTTCAAACACGGCTGGCAGTTGATTGAACTCCGCCGCGAACGCTGCGCCACTGCCGAGCTTGTGCCGCAAATCCACGACACGTATCAGGTGGCTGAGCCCCTGGTCTTCGCGGTAGGCCCGCAGGTGCGCCTCGGCCAAGTGCAGGTGAGCCAGGCCAATCTCGCGCTCGAGTTGCAATCCCTCGAGCATGGCGAGGGCCGCCTCGAGCACCGGTACGGCCTCGGCGTCGTTCAGGCGGGCCAGCAGTGCCCCTTGGCGCAGGCCCAGGAGGGCACGTTCCTGATCGGTCTGGATCAGGCCGTGCGCCCGTTGCAGGTGCGCTCGGGCCATCGAAATGCTGCCCTCATCGATGGAGATCGTACCTGCCATGACCTCGGCGTGAAATTCGGTCTCGAGATCTCCAGATGTGCGGGCGAGGGCGGCGGCCTCGAGAAAGTGCGTCGCGGCCTCAGCGCCGAGATCCTGTGCCCGCATCAGCAGGCCGCGCACGTAGCGGATGTGGGCGGGCATGACGCTGCCTTGATGCTCGAGACCCTCAATGGAGTCCAGATCGGCTTGCGCCCCGGTCAGGTCGCCCGTGTAGAGCGAGCACAAGGCCCGCATCAGGTGCAGTTGCGCGAGTTGATGCGGTTTGGCTTTGCCCAGCGCCCGTTCGAGGTGCTTGGCGGCCAGCGCGTCGCGCCCAACCTTTGCGAGCGCCAAGGCCAGCATGGTGGAGAAGTGGGCGAGCAACGCCACGCCTATCGGATGGGTCGTGGCGAGGTCCCAGGCCTGCTCGAGGTGCGTGACGGCCTCGCGGCGTGCACCTCGAGCGAAGGCGATCATGCCGCGCTCTCGGGCTTGAACGGCCAG
>JANOWZ010000814.1:0-15061 GCA_031418155.1 Deinococcales bacterium | reverse complement strand
GCGGGCACATCGACGATCACAGGCAAAATGCCCGGAATGGGCGGAATGATGCCGCCCAGGAAATAGCTCGAGCCAATCCTCGAGTTCAGTCGTTCGTGAGATGGGACTCACTGATTTTTGAGCAGTGAAAAGTGGAAGGTGGAAAGTGCATCAGGCTCGAGTTTTTCCTTTTCACTTTCTTGCTCACAAGACAGCACCTTCTTGCCGCTAAACCAGCACCTGACGGGCTTGCGGCGCTTACGGGCTGTTTCAACTCTTGGCTTTTGTTCCAACTTGAGGCTGCACCCAAGACGAACAACCAACATTTCAGATGAAAGAACGGTGTTTAATCAACCCATGCCGGGAGAACTGATCCTGATCGTCGAGGACGAAGCACGCATCGCCGAACTGCTCGAGCGTGGCCTGCAAGCCGCCGGGTATCGCACTGAACGTGCCGCGACTGGACGGCGGGCGCTCGAGCTTTGGCGGGCCGCCAACCCGAACCTGATCCTCTTGGATTTGATGATTCCCGAACCTGGCGGACTCGAGGTCTTAAGCCACATTCGCCGCGAATCCGAAGTCCCGGTGCTGATCGTGACCGCCAAGGTCGAAGAGGTGGACATTCTGGTTGGTCTCGAATTGGGCGCGGACGATTACATCCTCAAACCGTTCAGTCCGCGTGAGGTGATCCTGCGCGTCAAAACCGTCTTGCGTCGGACGCAAGGCAGTGGGATGCGCCCCCGAGAGCGCCTGAAAATCGGTGATCTCGAGTTGGACATGGAGGCGTTCGAGGCACGATGCAACAACGAAGTTCTGCCGTTGACGCGCACGCACCTGAACCTGTTGGCAGAACTCGCCTCGAGACCCGGTAGGGCCTTTAGCCGCATGGAACTGCTCGATGCGATTGGTGAGGCCAACCTCGATGAACGCACGGTGGACGCGCACATCAAGAACCTGCGTTCACGCCTGGGGGTCCATGGCGAATTGCTCGAGACGGTCCGGGGCGTGGGGTATCGCCTGAATTCGGGTCAACGGACAGGTAAAGTTTAAACCGTGAGCCTGTTCTTGCGTTTCGTGCTGGCGTTCGTGCTCGTGGCGCTTTTCGCGGTGGGCGTGTCCGGTTGGTTGGGTGAATTCTCGGCGCAAACAAACGTGCAGCGGTTTTTTGTGGATCAGGGCTGGATCAAAGGGCTTGCCAGTGAATTTGACCCACCGAACCAACGTGATCAAGCTGGTCTGCCTGGTCCACGAGCAGCACCGTCCCCGCCAGTCCGACCTGTACCCAATGGTCAATTGCCACCACGTGCGATGGCGAGGTTGCTGCTGAACCTGCGCATCTCTCAAATCATTTCCACCAGCATTGCGCTGCTTGTGGCGGCAGGCATCGGCGCGTTTCTGGCGTACCAGCTCCTGCGTCCAATCCGTGAACTGACCGCGATCAACCAACGGTATCGACTCGGCGAACGCGACGCACGCTTTCAAATCCGTGGCCGCGACGAGATCAATCGGCTCGGCGAGACCTTCAACGGACTGGCCGATCAACTCGGCATCGAACAACGCCGTCAAAAACAATTGGTGGCCGACATCGCGCACGAACTGCGCACGCCATTGACGGTGCTCAAAGGCGAACTCGAGTACCTGCAAGATGGGCTCAGCCAACCGACACCGCAGACCTTGCACCGACTCGCCGAGGAGGTCGATCTGCTCTCGCGCCTGGTTGCCGACCTGCGCCTCGTTTCACTGGCGGACACGGACGGCCTGAGGCTCGAGCGTTGCAAAGTCAACCTGACCGAACTAACCCGCGAAGTGATGACCGCCTTCGAGCGTCAGGCTCAAACCGTTGGCAAACACCTCCAGTTTGAAGCTGAATCTGTTCGGCTCGAGCTTGATCCCGAACGCATCCGACAGGTGCTTTACAACCTGCTCGACAACGCGCTGCGCCACACACCCAAAGGTGGCACGGTGCGTTGCGCCATCCGCAAAGCAGAACACCAGATCCTGCTCGAGATCAGCGATGAAGGTCCCGGCATTCCACCCGCCGACCTCGAGCGCGTTTTTGAACGCCTGTATCGCACGGATGCGGCCCGCAACCGTGCGGCTGGCGGTTCCGGCTTGGGCCTCGCCATTGTGCGCACCCTGGTTGAAGCGCACGGCGGGCAGGTTTGGGCTGCAAATCGGCTCAGGGGTGGCGCGGTGTTCACCGTCTGCCTGTCACCCAGCGCTGTTTGATCATTCCGCAAACACCTCGAGAATGTCCACCGGCTCGCGTTGAAACGGTGTGAACCGCAACCATTCCTCAATGCTCGAAAGGTGCGCCCCCATCAACTCGAGCGCCTGAGCGGTGCGACCCTCCGCGATGGCCTCGAGCAACAGTTCGTGTTCGTCCTCGCCGCAGGCTGGGCGCGTCGAATCACCGTACAAGGTCATGGCGAGGGACGTGTGCGCCACCAAGTCGGAGGGGAAACGGCTGATCGTTTCGTTGCCCGATTGTGCGCTTGGTTTAACTGCCGCCGGGCACGTTTGCGTTCGGGCGATTGCCCGTTCGGGTTTGGCTTTGGATCACATCATTTCGCAGCTTGCCGCAGTCCGAGCCTCGACCTTGGTTGGCTCGAGAACCGCCACGCGATTAAGCCGAGGATGAGTGCAGCCACGCCAGACCCCAGCATCATGGCGTTGCGAGCGAGCGCGACCGTCTGCCACTGCCACGGGTAGATTCCTTGCTCGCGCAGGTATTTTTCGCTGACCAGACGCGACCCGTTCGGACCGACACCCTCAAGGAACGCTTTTTGATCCAAGATGATGTACTTGCCAGGATCACCAATTGGCACGCCGGGTTCGTTCAAGAGTTTCGCCATCTCTGGTTCGTGCGGTTCGAGGCGTTGCACCAGTTGCGCCTGTGATCCGAGGACCGCACCAGCCAGGCCCGCAGCGATACAGACAATCACTGCAATGACACTCAAGGCTCGAGCGATGTGGGCGAAACGCTGCATGGCGTTCACTTGTTTGAGGCGAAGACGTTGATTTGAATGCGTTGCGCGTCTGCCACGCTTGCTTTGCTAAATTCAGGGATGACGACACCAAACTCTGAAAGCTTGATCGTCAGCGTGGCCCGCAAGTTGATGACATCGCCTTGAAAGCCAAGCTTTTTGGTCTGTTCGCTGGCGGGTAAGAAACGCAGTGTGGCGTTTGCGTTGACATCACGGGTCTTGCCGCTCATGCTCAGTTTACCAACCACGGTGTACTGATCGCCGGAAGTGTTCGAGACTTTGAGGGCTTCAAAGCGAATCTGCGGGGACTTGTCGAAGTTTAACCACTTTGTGCTGCGCATGCTTTCATCGCGGCCAGTGTTGCCCGTCTCAATGCTCGCACCATCAACGGTGATCGTGCCGCCACCCGTTTTGCTGGTCGGATCGAAACGAATCTCACCTGTGACTTTGCTGGTGCGGCCCACAAATTTTTCGACGGTGGTGTCTGATTGCACGGTGGCCAGGTTTTGTGTGCCGGTGATGCGGAATGTTTGTGCGGCAAACGCGAGACTGGAAGCGAGGATCACGCTGGCGGTCAAACCGATGGTGCGCCGAACGATGCGGCCAATGTTGTGGCTAATGTTGTGGCTAATGTTGTGGTCAGTGCTATGGCTTGTGTTCATGGTGCTCCTTTCAGGCCGGATGCGGCTTGTTAAAGCAATGCTATTCAGACTCTTTGAAGCGCGTGTGAATATCTGGGGAATCACATGCCTTATCGACGTGAGTTGCTTCACGATTGCGACTGCCTGGCTCAACCATTCAAGCTCAAGTCTGTCAAACTCGAGCCTGAGGTGCTGAATGCAAGCATCATCAATCCAATCACGGACTCGGGTTTGTCGCAGGTTTTGCGGGCTCTGCTTGAGCCTGAGGCGGAGTTTGCGTCGCCCTCGCTGCTCAAGTGATCGTGTGGCCCAATGGGTTGAGCAGTGAGCGCAAATACGCCAAATCTCGAACGTAAAATTCGGGCACGAATTCCGCTGCGACGTGCGGCTCGAGCGTGACCCAACCCTTGTAGCCATCCGCCTTCAAAGTCCGCACAATCGCCTCGATTGGAAACGCAGCCTCATCCATCGGCACGTACCCGATGTGGTCACGGCTCGAGTTTCGCATCAGGCTGCCCCGGTGAACCCCTGGACGTTCTGCGTCGTAACATCCACCTTTGAGGTGAACGTAGCCGATATGTTCGTGAATCACCTCGTAGGCGTGTGGGAACGGTTCGATGTAGGCGTGATAGTAGTTGCATGGATCGTACTGGGTGCGAAACCCTGGCGAGTTCACGGCTTGCACCAAATCGGCAATGCTTTCAGGCAGGGCGCTTTCGTCGTGCGCCTCGTTCTCAAGGGTGATGACCACGCCCCGCTTGGCGGCGTACTCGGCGGCGGGCCGTACCGCCTCGAGAAACAATGCCAGGTTGATGTGCGCTGTGTAACAGTTGACCAGACGGGCCTCGAGCTTCACGGCGGTATCGACTGCGCCCTGCAAGGCTTCGGTCAGTCGTTGCGTGCCACCTCGAGCGATGCACAACGGGGCCGCATGGAAACCAAGCGTGACGCAGGCGACCTCAAAACCACGTGCCCGCAGCAGTTGACCGGCGACATCGACATCTTTGGTTTCAAACCGTTCAAACTCTTCGGGCGTGCTCGATGATCCGGTGAAGTTCGTGGGCCAAAGTTCGATGGCTTTCACGCCGTGCGCCTCGAACACGTCAAGGATTTCGGGCAGCGAATGCGTGGCCGCGAGTTGCTGGCCGTTCAGGGCAATTTTCATGCTGGACTTCCTTTCATCGCCTCGAGCAGTTTCGCATCGGCCAAGGCCGCAACCGGATCGGGTTGGTACGCAATGTGCTCGAGGATCGCCGTCGAAAAATGTTCGACCTCGCGCCGGTAATTGTCAAAATGCGGCAGGCTCAAGGATGCCTCAGTGACGGTGGTTTTCCCAGCGACCGTGACCTCGAGCCGTCCCGATGGAACCTGCGCGAAACAATCGCTGATCTCCAATTTGCCGTTGGTGCCATAGAGGATGATGCGGCACTCCCGATGCGAGAAGGTTGCGGCGAAGACACCGGGGATGCCTCGAGTTGTCAGGGTCCAAGCCATGTTCGTGTCGTCGACGCTGCCCTCTGGCGCGATGGTGCGCACGGCACGGGCGTTGAGCGTGCTGATTTGATCGTCCAACAATTCGCGCAAGCCAAACGCCAGGTACACACCGATGTCGAGCAGCGGACCACCACCGTTCAAATCGGTCCAACGCCAGCCGCCGGGCGCTCCGGGTGGATACGGCCCGAGCGCGAGATAGGAGAAATTCGCGTAGGTGAACGTCACCTCACCGATGGTCCCGCTGCGCACGGTCTGGCACGCCTGCTGAAACAAATCACTGAAGCGCGACATGTACGCCGTCATCAATCGCACGCCGTTTTGCGTTGCCGCCTCGAGCATCTGTGTGACCTCAGCAACGCTTTGACCAAGCGGCTTCTCGCAGAGGATGTCTTTTTTTGCGTTTGCTGCGGCCAGCACCGCCTCGAGGTGCATCCCGGTCGGTAGGGCAATGTAGACCGCCTCGATGCGCGGATCGGCCAGCAGTTCATGGTAACTCGAGTACCCTTCCACACCAGTCAGGGCGCGTCTTTCGGCGATGGGATCGGCCACTGCGACCAGTTCAACGTTGCTGGCCGCCAGCATTGCCGGAAGCATCTTGTCCACCGCGATCTGGCCGCAACCAATGATGCCCCAACGCACGCGCCGCGTCATTGGAACTCCACAGAGCACCCGGCGTTGAGGACACCCTCAGCGCCATCATGCATCTTCGGCTCGAGTTGAAAAATATTAAATTGCCCGATCACCCTGTCACCACCCGTTCTCGAGACGATGCTCGACCATTCCATTTTGGTTCGTCTATCGATTCGGTGTTCACCGTTCATCATGACTTTTTTACTCGCTCGAGTTTTATACCGGGCCATCATCGCGGGTTCACACTCGGGCAGATTACTTTCCAATTCCCGCGAGGCTATTGACAAATTGGCGTTGCAACAGCAAATACAAAATCAAGATCGGCAGCGTCGCCATCGTCACCGAAGCCAGCAGCAACGGCCAGTTCGAGGCGTATGACCCCTGAAACACCACCAGTCCAAACGGCAGTGTTTTCAAGCCATCGTCGCTGATCAAAATCAGGGCCAGCAGGAATTCGTTCCAGATGAACACGCCCTGAAAGATCGCCACGCTCGAGAGACCCGGCAGGGACAGCGGCGCGACCACCCGCGCCAACAGTTGCCATTCGTTGCAACCATCGAGCCGTGCGGCCTCCTCGAGTTCTTTGGGAAAATCCAAAAAGAAGGCGTACAATAACAGCACCGAGAACGGAATACCGAAGGCCACGTAGGGCAGGATCAACCCGGCGTAAGAATTGAGCGCGTTGGTGGCACGCAGCATTTCATAGAGCGGAACCAGAACCGTGTGAATTGGAATGGCGTACCCGGTAATCAAGAGCACGTAAAATCCTGTGCGTCCGGGAAACTGACTGCGGGCCAGCGCGTAGGCGGCCAGACCACTGACGACCAGAATCGCGGCGACACTCAGGGCGGTGACGAACAACGAGTTCAGCAGGTATTTCGCCACGCCTGTTTGCCACGCCTCAACAAAGTTCGACCAGTGAAGCACGGCGGGCGGTGCGAACGGGCTCGAGAACATTTCGCTTGTGGTTTTCAGGGATGAAACCAGCAGCCAGACGAACGGCAGGACCATCAGGATCAGGTACGCGCCGAGTCCGACGTACAAAACGGGTTTGAGGTTGAGGCTCGGCATCAGAGGGCATCCTTGATTTGCGCTCGAGTGGGCGCGGCCTGAAGGCGAAGCTGCACCAGGCTCAGCGTCACGGTGAAGACGAGCAGCACCACCGCGATGGTGCTCGCGTACCCCATGCGGTTGAGGTTGAAGGCGTTCTTGTAGAGGTACGTGCCGAGCACCTCGCTGGCGTGCGCCGGACCACCCAACGTCAGGACGTACACGAGGTCGAAGGCTTTGAATGAACCGATCATCGTGATCAGCACCGCCGCGATGGTGACGTTGCGAATCACCGGAATGGTGATCCAGAAAAACGATTGCACCTCGCTCGCTCCATCGAGCGTGGCGGCCTCGTAGAGTTCGGCGGGGACGGCCTGCATTCCGGCCAACAAAATCACCATCATGAAGCCCGTGTACTGCCAGCAGGCCACAAACAAAATGCTGAGGATCGCCAGGGTTGGATCGCCCAACCAGCCCAGCATCGGCGGTGGCAAGCGCAACAGGCTCAGCACAGCATCGGCCACGCCAATCGAGGGGTTGAAGACAAGCTGCCAGAGGATGCCGACCGCCACCGAACTCATCACCATCGGCACGAACACAATCGTTTGTGCCAGCGTACTCCAACGGCGGCTGAGGCCACGGTTGAAGATGGCCGCGAGCACCAAACCGCCACCGACCTGAAAGACCACCGAACCGAGCAGGATGATCAAATTGTTGCGAAAGCAAATCCAGAACACTGGGTCGCGCAGCAACTCGAGGAAGTTCTGCACACCGACGAAGGTGCGGTTGCGGCTGGTCAGGCCGTAATCGAAAAAGCTCGAGATCATGGTGTTGGCGAGCGGATAGGCAATGAAAAGCGCGAACAAAATCAGGGCCGGTGCCAGCATCAGGTACGAGGCGATGCGTGCGCTCGAGCCGGATGATCGTTGTCGCCTGATCGCGCTTTGCTGGGTCATGGTTGCCCGTTTCATGCTGCCTGCCTCGGTCTCGAGTTGTAGGGTGCGCTCGTCAACACACCGTGAGCGCCTGTGGTGTGTTGACGAACGCACCCTATTCCAAGAAGTCCAGTCTCGAGTTGTGATGGGGGCGCAATCTGTTACGCCCCCACATAGGCTCGGCTTTGAGATCACCTCATCCATCTCGAGCGGTCGTCTCGAGCATCTGCAAACGATCCCTTACCGTCCGAGTTTCTTCTTGGCCACCAACGCCGCCTCACGGATGACTTCCATCGCCTGTTGCGGCGTTTTGGTGCCGTTCAGCACCTCTTGAATCATGTTTTGGTAGGCATCCGAAATGCCGCTCTCAACGGCGCTGTCCAGCCACAAGGTCGAACCGCTGGCCTTGCCGAGATCGGCAATCACTGCCCCCAATGCTGGATCAAGCTCAAGCCCTTTGACCGCCGCTGGGTTGACCGGAATGCGGTTCGTTTCCATCACCATTCGCGCCTGCGGTTTGACCGAGGTGAAGTACGCCAGGAACTCCGTGGCTGTATCCTTGTTGTTGGATTTTGCACTGACTTGAAGGCCGGTCGGTCCCGAAATCACGTAGCCCTGGTTGCCTTTGCCGCCCTCGATCCTTGGGAAGCGGAAGTTGCCGTACTTGCCCTTGAACCCGTTCGAGTCCATGATCCCCAAGCACCATGTCCCGCAGAAGGTCATGGCCGCTTTGCCCGAATAGAAGGTCGCTCGAGCAATCTCTGGACTGACCGAATTGACCGCGTTGTTGAAGCAGCCTGCATCCTGCATGTCCTTTAGTTTTTGCAAAGCCGTGGCGTAGGCGGGATCGGCAAAAAGCTTGTCCTCGGCGGGTTTGAGCGAGTAGTCGGCGGCGATTTGCGCGTCACCGACGACCTTCTGGTTGAGGATTGTCATGTAATGAATCCCCGGCCAGCGCTCCGAATTGCCGAACGAGATCGGCACGATTCCCTTGGCCTTGAGGGTCTTGCAGGTGCTCAAGAGCGCACTGAAGCTCGAGGGAATCCCGATCTTTTCTTGGGCGAAGATTTCCTTGCTGTAATAGTAGTACTTTGATTGCTGCGTGTACGGCATGCCCCAGATTTTGCCATCGAGCGTGAAGGCACTGATCGTGCCCTTGAGCGTCTTGTCCCAGCCCGCTTTTTTGGCGGCGGCGGTCAGGTCCATCGCCAGACCGTCACGCACGAATTTGAAACTCGCCTCGCCGGGATCGTTGTAAAAAATGTCCGGCGGCTGGTTCGAGGCCACACCAACTTGAACGGCGGTTTTGTATGCTTCATTCGGGTAATCGCGCACCGTGATGGTCACGTTCGGGTTGGCCTTCTCGAAGTCCGCCGCAACCTCCTTGAACAATGGGGCGATGTCGTTCAGGACCCAGATTGTCAGGGTGCTTTGTTGCGCCAAGGCCACGAACGCACCGCACGAGGCGAGCGCCAAGCCTGCTGTGATCAAGACTTTTTTCATGTGTTCTCCTTGAATGAACTCCTCCATCTACTCGAGCAATCTGATGCTCAAGCACCCGTTTTCAAACCTGCAAAAATTCCATCACCTCCGTTCGTTTGGGTTCTCGCAGCCACACAAAATAAATCAGCGAATTGCCAATCCAATCTCCCTCGAGCCGGTGATGATCGGGATGGCGGACAACACTTCACCTGGGCGGTCTCGAGCAAGAACTCGCGCCGCAGGTCCCGATACCCGATGGGTCAGATATGCGCAAATGGTACGAGGGAATGCCCGTCAATGCCATGTATAAAACGTTGAGAATCTTGTACAATCCTTTTACAGAGATGAAACAAGCACTCAGGCTGCTCTTGTACGGCATTGACACCCCACACGACCGTGGCTATGTGGTGGACCGGCCTGGGCCACGCCAGGAATGGATCATTCTCTGCTTCCGCACACCCTTCCAAATCCGCACAGACCACGGTCTCGAAACCGGACAACCCGGCGATTGCATTGTCCACGACGCAAGCTATTCCGAATGGCACACTGCACTTCCGGGCGCGAGCGAGGGCTTTCGCAACGATTGGCTGCACCTTCGGGTCGAAGGCGTGCGCGAACAGGCCAGCCGTTTCAAGATTCAACTCAACCGGCGCATCCCCACCGGTTTCGCCTCGTTCCTGAGCGACCACCTGCGAATCATCGCCGACGAGGACCGCCGCAGAAGCGCCTTCTGGCAAGAACGCATCGGGCTCGAACTTGAGACGATCCTGCTGCGCCTCGGCAGGGCGCAAGAAACCCACAGCAGCGGCGCGATCCTCAGCGGCAGCGAACGGGCGCACCTTGAGCAGTTCACGCAGATCCGTTCATCAATGCTGGATCATTTTCCCGAACCCTGGAACCTCAAAACCCTCTCTGTCATGGCCGCGATGAGTCCAAACCGCTTCTCGGTGCTTTACACGCTTTTCTTTAAAATCAGTCCCATCGAGGAGTTGATCCAACACCGCCTGAAGCAATCTTGTACGATGCTTATCTACTCGGACAGCAACTTGGACACCATCGCCGAAGCTTGCGGTTTCACCGATGCCCCTTACTTCAGTCGCGTTTTCAAACAGAGGATGGGTTGCTATCCGGGGGCTTACCGAAAGATGGGAGCACCACCGCCCGTATGATCGGAAACAAGGTGGAGGCGAATCAAACTGACGATCAGGCCGTTCCTCCGAACCGATGGTGAACGCTCGAGAGGTCTTGCAACGCGGTCAGGGTTCGGGGCACCTTGGGGAGTCTGGGATTGCCCTCACACCGATTCGGTTTCCCATCGAGGCGTTCACAGTCGCACGGCAGTACAGTGGACCTCCTGCAAAAGTGATTGAAAAACGTGCCATCAACTTCGAGCCCGCCGCGATAGTCTGAAGCTGATCTGCAAACAATCACAACATGAAAAGCATTCAGATTTGAAAGGAAGTTATTTTGAACCTCATCACCGATACGAACTGGCACGAACTCTCGAAAACCATCACGCTCGAAACTCGAGCATTCATTGATGGCACATTTCAGCCTGCGATTTCTGGACGCACCTTTGAACGCATCAATCCGGCCACCGGACAAAAACTGGCCGACATCAGCGCCTGCGATCTTGAGGACATCAACCTTGCTGTTGCCGCTGCCCGAGCCGCATTTGAATCGGGAATCTGGCGCGACCTGCACCCGACCAAACGCAAATCCATCATGCTCGAGTGGGCGCGATTGATCCGCGAGAACACACGCGAGTTGGCGCTGCTCGAGACGTTGGACACCGGCAAGCCGATCAAAGAAAGCATCAACGTCGATGCCGCCAGTGTCGCCAACACGATCCAATGGTACGCCGAGTGCATCGACAAACTTTACGATCAGATGGCCCCGAACGGAGCCTCGAGCCTGGTGATGATTTCTCGAGAACCCGTCGGTGTGGTCGGCGCGGTCGTGCCTTGGAATTACCCGTTGATCATCACGGGTTGGAAACTTGGACCGGCGCTCGCGGCTGGCAACAGTGTGGTGCTCAAACCTGCCGAACAGAGCACGCTTTCGGCCTTGCTGCTGGCGAAACTGGCACAACGGGCGGGCGTTCCCGACGGTGTATTGAATGTCGTTCCGGGCTTGGGTCACGAGGCGGGAAAGGCGCTCGGACTGCACATGGATGTCGATGCACTCGTGTTTACCGGTAGTACCGAAATCGGTCGAAAATTTCTCGAGTACAGCGCGAAAAGCAACATCAAAAAAATTGGCCTCGAGCTTGGTGGCAAAAGTCCGCACATCGTTACGCGAAATTGCAACCTCGAAAAAGCGGCGATGTATGTCGCCTATGCGATCTGGTACAACCAGGGAGAAAGTTGCAACGCGGGTTCGAGGTTGCTGATCGAACGCGGTTTGAAAGAAGAATTTTTTGCGCTCTTGAAACCGTGGGCCGAACGAATGCAGCCCGGAGATCCGCTCGAACCGGACACCGAAATGGGTCCGTTGATCAGCGGCGAACATTGCGCCACAGTGCTCGAGTACATTCAACTCGGTTTGAGTGAAGGTGCGAAAGTTGTCATTGGTGGCGCTCAAGTGCGTCAAGATAGCGGCGGATTTTTCGTGCCTCCGACGGTGCTCGAGAACGTGACCAACGACATGCGCGTTGCTCGCGAAGAAATCTTCGGACCGGTTCTCGTGACCATCGAATTCGACACACTCGAGCAGGCTGTGCAGATCGCCAACGATTCCGAGTACGGTCTGGCCGCCGCGATTTGGTGCGATGATGTCTCACAGGCGCACCGTGTCGCCCGCAAACTTCGTGCCGGAACCGTTTGGATCAATGCCTTCGATCACACCAGCGTCAACGCGCCGTTCGGTGGTTACAAGCAAAGCGGTTTCGGGCGCGACAAGGGATTGCAGGCGTTCGAGGAGTACATGCAAGTCAAAACAACCTGGGTGGAACTGCATGAATCATGATCGGGAACACGCATGAGCGAAATCAGCCGCATTGAAATTACGCACCATCAACTGCCGCTCGAGCCCACATTTCCGGCCTCGTGGGACACCAAGCCGCGCACGAAATTTCCGGCAACCATCGTTCGGGTTTTTGATGACGCGGGCAACGTTGGCATCGGTTCGGGCGACGCGATGTATGGCTTCGGCGATTACCAGCATTACTTCTTGGGTCACGATCCGCTCGACCTTGAGCGTCACAATGCGGTCTTAAGCAACATCGAATTTCATGCCGGACGACCCTGGCCGATGGACATTGCGCTCTGGGATTTGGCCGGAAAAATTCAGAACGCGCCGGTCTGGAAACTTGTTGGTGGAAAATCGAATTGCATTCGCGCCTACGCCAGTTCGGGTGTTCACCGCAGCGTTCCCGAAATGGTCAAGGTTGCCAAGCATGTGCTCGAGCGTGGATTCCCGGCACTCAAAGTCCGGTTTGGCCGCCCGAGTCTGTCGCAGGACATGGCGGTGATTCAAGCGATTCGTGATGCGCTCGGCATGAGTCTCGAATTGATGGTCGATTGCAATCAAGGTTGGCGAATGCCCTGGGACACCCAGAAACCTTGGACGCTCGAGCATGCGATTGATGTTGCGGGACAACTCGAGGCGCTGGGCGTGTATTGGGTTGAGGAGCCGTTGCACCGTGGCGATTATGCTGGGTATGCCGCGCTGAAAAAAGCCGTCGGTATTCGCATCGCGGGTGGCGAGATGACCCGAGAACCCTACGAATTCCGCGAACTGCTCGAGCGTGATTGCCTGGATGTCTTTCAACCCGATTGCGTGTGCAGCATGGGCATCACCGGTTTGGCGAAACTGGCTCGAGAAGTGGATGCGGCTGGAAAAATCTTCACGCCGCACACTTGGGGCAACGGCATCGGCGTGATGGCGAACTTGCACTTGACGGCTGGAACCGTCGGCGCACCATTCATCGAATTTCCATACGACCCTCCAGAGTGGAGCCTCGAGCGTCGAGATTACCCGCTCAAAAACGTGATCGATGTGGATGGTGAAGGTTGGATCACGCTCTCGGACGCGCCGGGACTCGGGCTCGAATTGGACGAGGATCGGCTCGAGCAGACCAAGACTGGATCGGCAACCTTCTCGTGAAATTGATCGGCATTCTCGAGTTCAATTGGAGGCAACATGTTCATCGGTGAATCATTCATTGGCAGCGGCCCGAACGCCGCGCACATCAACATCGTGCTGGGATCTCGAGATGGCTTGGGTTCAGCGTGGGCCGGGGCGCTTGCAAGCCCCTCAGCGGGCCACCTGCCGTTCATGGTGGTGCTTCAACCTGGCGTTCCCGTCAAACCCGCCACCGTCTTCATCAACAAGGCGGCCCTCTCCGGCACGAACCACGAGAACATGACCTGGGGACCGGCCCAAGCTGGCGTTGCCAAAGGCGTACAAGAAGCATTGCTCGAGGGAATCCTGCCCGCTGAGGCCGAGAACACCTGGTGCACGATTGTCGCCGTCTGGGTCAATCCGAGCGCCGATGATGCCGATATGGTATTTGAAAACAATTATGCCGCCACCAAGAATGCTGCGCTTGCCGCCGTGCAAAACCTGCCGAACCTCGAGACCGTCCGGGCTGCCGCCGAGAACGTCCACAATCCGTTTTACACCCCGAAGGCAGTTGGAATGCTCAAGACCTGACTCAGCGTTGGTCTCGAGCGAGCATTCCGAAGTTCATGATTTGACAGGGAGAGACTGAAATGGAATACGTCAATCTTGGCAAGAGCGGTTTGAAAGTTTCAAAACTGTGTATGGGCACGATGGGCTTCGGCACACCCACCTGGCGACCCTGGGTGCTCGACGAGGCCGCAAGCACACCGATTTTGCAGGCTGCCGTGGACCGTGGCATCAACTTTTTTGACCTGGCCGATTTTTACTCACTCGGGGTCGGCGAGGAGGTCGTTGGTCGGGCGCTCTTAAAACACACACCTCGAGATCAACTGGTGCTGGCCAGCAAAGCCTTTTACGCGATGGGTTCAGGACCGAACGATGGCGGCCTCTCGAGAAAACATTTGTTCGACGCGATAGACGCATCCATCAAACGCATCGGCACGGATTACTTGGACATGTACATCATTCATGGTTTTGACATGCAAACGCCGATAGAAGAAACGCTCGAGGCCCTGAATGACATCGTGCGCTCCGGGCGCGTGCGGTACATCGGGGCGAGCACGATGTACGCTTGGCAGCTCACGAAAATGATTTACACTTCCCGCTTGCGTGGTTGGTCGGAATTTATTTCGATGCAGTGCCAATTGAATGCCGCGTACCGTGAAGAGGAGCGTGAGGTGATTCCGTTCTGCATCGATCAGGGCATCGGTGTCACACCGTTCAGTCCGCTTGCTCGAGGATTATTGTCGGGCAACCTTGAGAGCCTGCGCAACAAGACGGACAATTTCACCAACGATCAGTACGGTGATCAAACCTCGTTCGAGATTGCTCGAGCCGTCGCGGGTGTGGCTGAAGCTCGAGGAATTGCCAGTGCTCAGGTGGCGTTGTCCTGGGTGCTGAACCGTCCGGGTGTGACCAGCACCTTGTTCGCGGTCGAGAATACCGCGCAACTCGATGAGCAGATTGCGGCGTTGGACTTGAAGCTCACGCCCGAAGAGTTACAATCGATTGACCGTCAATACACGCCATGCGATGTGATCAACGACCATCACACTGGGCGCATTCCGCGTCAACCCAGAACCTAAATCTCGAGCCTGAATTGAGAACCGGCAATGTTGATTGATCGAGCGATCACCTGCAATGTCGTCACATTCCTCGAGACTGAAATTCATCCTCAACACTGAAGACCTGTTGCGCAATTAGGAGTGCTCGAGCAAATCAATCTGTGTAGGACAAC
>JANOWZ010000813.1:0-3345 GCA_031418155.1 Deinococcales bacterium | reverse complement strand
CGAAGACGAACTGACCTGAAAAACTTGGGGCATCACGAACAGGTGATGCCCCAATCCTCCCTCACTTTTTCCAGCGGGCCGCCGTCCACTTTTTGCTCGAGCGTGAAGATTCAACCGTCTTTTCGATGAAATGAATCCCTCGAGCGCCGTCGTAAACGTTCGGGAAATCACCCTCGAGTTTGCCGAGTTTCTTTTTCTTCTGCTTGGCCCGAATCGCTTCGGCAGCCCCGACGTAAACGTTGGCGAACGCCTCGAGAAACGCCTCAGGATGACCGGCTGGCAGGCGCGAAGCTTTCATCGCCTCGGCACACAAATAGCTCGAGCCTCGGGTCAGAAGTTGCCGTGGACCCTCGAGCGGCAAGAAATCCAGATGGTTCGGGTCTTCCTGTCGCCAACTGATCGAACCTTTCGTGCCGAAAACACGAATGCGAATATCGTTCTCGTAGCCGGTTTCGATTTGGCTGGCGATCAAAACGCCTTTCGCGCCACCAACGAATCGGATTAGAAGATTCCCATCATCGTCCAATTGACGGCCCGGAACGAAGGTCGTCAAATCCGCGCAGATGCTTTCAATCTCGAGACCGGTGATCGTCGCGGCCAGGTTCTCGGCGTGCGAACCGATGTCACCGATTGCGCCCGCCGCGCCGGAACGTGCCGGATCGGTGCGCCAATCCGCCTGCTTGTTGTTCGTGGCCTCAACCTTCGTGGCGAGCCAACCCTGGTTGTATTCGACAATCACTTTGCGAATCTCGCCAAGTTTGCCGGTCAGTACCATGTGACGGGCGTGCTTGACCATCGGGTAGCCGGTGTAGTTGTAGGTCACGCCAAAGACCACGCCAGTTTTCTCGACGGTCTTGATCAGGTCGTTCGCCTGCTTGCTGGTGTGCACCAATGGCTTGTCACACACCACATGAAAGCCCGCCGCCGCGAACGCTTTCGCCACCGGGTAATGCACATGATTCGGCGTGACAATCACGACCAGATCAATCCGATCCTTTGCGGGCCGTGCCAGTTCACCCTCGAGCATGGCTTCCCAGCTTGGGTAATTGCGGTCGTCGCTCAATCCCAAATCCTTGCCGGATGCAGTCGCTTTTTCGGGATTGCTTGAGAGTGCGCCTGCGACAAATTCGTAGTGACCATCGAGCGCCATTGCTTTGCGGTGAACCGCGCCGATGAAGGCATCGCGTCCACCACCGACCATGCCGTATTTGAGTTTTCTCGAGGCCATCAAATTCACTTCTCTTTCTCGAACGCGCTGTCGAACGCCCTGGCGCTCGGTTTGAAATCGAGTTGCTTGCAGAATTCCGCGCTTTCGGTCGCGCCATGCACGCGGTCCATCCTCGAGTCTTCCCATTCGACCGACAGTGGCCCGTCGTAGGCAATGTCGTTTAAGGCCACGATGATTTCCTCGAAGTCGATGTCGCCACGTCCGACGCTGCGAAAATCCCAGAATCGCCTCGAGTCACCGAAATTCACATGCCCGCCAAACACGCCGACATCGCCGTTGCCGTGGCCCCACCAAACGTCTTTCATGTGGACGTGATAAATCCGGTCGGCAAAGGTGCGAATGAATTTGACGTAATCGACACCCTGATACCCCAAATGGCTTGGGTCGTAATTGAAACCGAACCGTTTGTGGCCCTTCAAGGCTTGAATGGCGCGTTCGGCGCTGGCAATGTCGAAGGCAATCTCGGTCGGGTGCACCTCGAGCGCGAAATTGACATCGCATTCCTCGAAAACATCGAGGATCGGTTTCCAGCGTTTGCCGAAATCTTGGAAACCGGCCTCCCAGTAATCCTGGCTGGTTGGCGGGAAGGCGTAAATGCTGTGCCAGATGCTTGAGCCGGTAAAGCCGTTGACGACTTTGACACCGAAGAGTTTGGCGGCGCGGGCGGTGTCCATGATTTCTTGCGCAGCGCGTTTGCGCACACCTTCGGGTTTGCCGTCGCCCCAGATGTGCTCGGGCAGGATGGCTTTGTGGCGGTCGTCGATCAGGTCACAGACGGCCTGACCGACCAAATGCGCGGATATGGCGTGACACTCGAGGCCGTGTTTTTTCAACAGGGCGCGTTTGTCTTTGACGTACTTCGGGGATTTCAGTGCGGCTTGAACGTCGAAGTGATCGCCCCAGCAGGCCAACTCGAGGCCGTCGTAACCCATTTCTTTCGCCATCGGTGCGAGGTCTTTGAGGGGAAGGTCGGCCCATTGGCCGGTGAACAGCGTGACAGGTCTTGACATGTTTTCCTCCTGGAGTTTTGGTTTTCAGGACCAGTGTATGACGAGAAGCGAGCTGCGGGTAAAGTACGAGACTGGACCGTTGACATGCGCTGCTCGGGCGTGTGGCTGAACGTGTGGCGTACCTCTCGAGTTGAAAGGAACAGGACGCAGATTCTGGAATCTGCGTCCTGGATTGGTAGGCCCGAGCAGATTTGAACTGCTGACCCCCACAGTGTCAATGTGGTGCTCTACCCCTGAGCTACGAGCCTGCATTTGGGTACTGATTCTTGGAGGTGCCGACCGGATTTGAACCGGTGCATGAAGGTTTTGCAGACCTTTGCCTTACCGCTTGGCTACGGCACCTTTTGGCAACTCCCGCCCACGGTTTCCCGCGAGCGAACGGCATCGTAGCATGGGGGGTTGGGGGTGTCAATCGAGTTTTGACCGGTTGAAACAGACGTGCTGTACACTCGAGGCATCCATGAATGATCGGTTTGTGCAAGTGAATGGTTTGCGTGTTCGCTATCGCAGCGCGGGTGAGCGCGGCCCGGTGGTGGTGTTGCTGCACGGCATTGGTCGCACGCTCGAGGATTGGTCTGAGAACATGTTGGCGCTTGGCCGGTCACATCGCGTGTTCGCGCCGGATTTTCCGGGATGCGGTTTTTCGGACAAGCCAGCGTTGTCGTACACGACGCCGTTCTTGGCGGGTTTCGTGCGTGATTTCTTGCGGGCCTTGAACCTCGAGCGGGCAACGTTGGTGGGCAATTCGATGGGTGGTGGCATCAGTTTGGAATTTGCCGTCCAATTCCCAGAGTTGCTCGAGGGTTTGGTGTTGGTGGCTCCGGCGGGCATGGGTCCGAAAGGGGCGCAGTTTTTGGGCTTGTGTTCGATCCCGGTGTTTGGTGAGTTGATCTCGAGGCCATCGCGTGTGGGTTCAAAACGGGCGCTCGAGCTGCTGTTCGCGGATCGGAACATGATGACCCAGGCTCGGGCGGAGCGAGATTTTGAACTCTCGAGCCAGCCTGGGGCGACGCGGGCATTTTTGAAAATGTTGCGCTTCATGGCGAACCGGCATGGGGCAAAGCCAGCGTTTTACAATCTCAGCCTCGAGAATGCCGCGAAGGTGCG
>JANOWZ010000812.1:0-1567 GCA_031418155.1 Deinococcales bacterium | reverse complement strand
CAGATCGCCATTTTGACGGTGATCAAAATTTGGTCAAAATAAACTGCGCCTCTAGTAAAATCGGGTGGAAAAAATCCGCTGCCCGGACGCTCCGGATCACCAATCAGGAATTTCCAGAATTCGCCGCTGCCGTTGATCAGTTTGATCGGACTGATCTCGCTGCCGAAGTACGCCCAGACGAACAATCCGAGAATGCCGAGCCACATGGCTTGGTTCCAGAGTGTGCCTGTTTTGACGCTGGCTGGTGGTTCGATGTTCAAGCTCGAGTTTGCTGTTGGGTTTGTCATTTTGGTTTCTCGATTTATGGGGGGCTCGAGGAGGGGATGCAATCGACCTCGAGCCGAGAGAAGAAGGTTTTTTGGGGACTCTGTGGCTCGAGGATTTCTCAGCCCTCGAGCCGCAAGCGTTCAAATCGTTGGCAAGTTCGTTCAGGATTCCCGCCCCGAGCGAAAGAAAAGTTGGTGACTTACTTCTTCGAGTTACTTCTTCAGGCTCTTCTTGATTTCGCGTGCTTCACGGATCGGATCGAAATCCTTGTCATCGACGGGCAGGAAGCCTTTGATGTTGAAGCCGTCGAGCCCTTTGGGATCTTTGAAGGCCAGGAACGCCTCTTTGACGGCCTTGCGAAAGCTTTCCGGCAGGTCTTTGCGAATCGCAGTTGGGCCGTTTGGAATGGGCTTAGAGGTCCAGATGATGCGAATGTCATCGGTTTTCAAAACGCCCTTGTCGATGGCGAGTTGCAAGTTCTGATCGTTGGCCGCACCGACTTCAACCGTGCCTCGAGAAACCGACAGCAACGAGTTTTCGTGCGTGCCCGCGAAGGCGATTTTCGAGAAGTATTCTTCTGGTTTGACCTTCAGGTCTTTCAGGAAGTACACGAGCGGAATCAGGTAGCCGCTGGTGCTTTCTGGATCAACGAAGGCGAAGGTTTTGCCTTTGGCATCGGCCATGGTTTTGACGCTGCTGTTCTTGCCAACCACGATGATGCTTTTGTAGGTCGAGCCGCCCTTGACGTTATCGGGAACGGCAATTGCTTCGACGTTCGCGCCCTGTTCAACCGCATCCAAGTACGAGTTTGCACCGTAATCGGCGATGTCCACCTGCTTGGCGCGTTGTGCGACGATCACGGCGGCGTAATCTGCACCGTTTTGAAATTTGACTTTGATGTCCAAGCTTTTCTCGAGGTGCGCCACCAGTGGCGCGTAGCGTTGGGTTGCGTCTTTGCTGGCATCGGTCGGGATGGTGGCGTAGACGACTTCTTTCGGCCAGTTGCTGCGGTCGGCTTGGGCCAAAGATTGAATGGCGAGTGCGGCGAAACCTGCGAGACCGAGACCAACCATCACTGCGATGCGATTCGTTTTCATTTTTCCCACTCCTTTTTCACTTGAACACTTTGGGCTTGTACGCTCGAGAATTTCGAGGGCGGTAGGGGCTCGAATTGATCGGATGGGTGTGGCGGGTACGGCATCTCACCGTTGCGCAACGGCAAGAAACTCGGGGAATTCAATTTGGTCACGGCTGATTTTTTGGGCTCGAGGGTCGGACGCATGACCACGACTTGCTCACC
>JANOWZ010000811.1:0-1948 GCA_031418155.1 Deinococcales bacterium | reverse complement strand
GGATCAGGCCAAGCACGCTCGAGCGCAAGACGCGGGTGCGACCCAAACGGTCTGAGAGTTGCCCGCCGATGATTCCACCAACGCTCGAGGCGAGGTTGAAGGTGGCGAGCGTCCAGCCGATGTGAACCTCGAGCCCTTGGGCTTTGAGTTGAAATCCGATCAGGCTGGCGTAGGACACGGTGGACAGCGACCGCAGCACGCTCATGCCCCAGAGGGCGCGAATCGGGCCGTTGAAGGTCTCGCGGTAATCGGCAAGGCCTTTCATCGGTCCGCTGGCCCGATGTGTGGCGGGCGTGATCAGGTACGAGGTTGCGCCCATCAGCAGGCCAATCGGCAGCAACCAGATCAGGCCGCGAATACCGATCAGTTGCGCCACGACTGGCCCGAGCGCCAATCCTGCCGTGCCGCCCGCGCTGAACAGGCTGGCGAATAAACCGCGTTTCTCGAGGCTGGAATTTGCGGCGACGTAACTCGCGGCGTTCGGGTGAAAGATTGCGCTGCCGATCCCGGAAATGGCGACGAGCACCCCGAGCAGCCAGAAGTTCGGGGCGTAGCCGATAAAGACCATCCCGAGGCTGGTCAGGACCGGTCCAATCGCGGCCAGAAAGCGACGGTCGATGCGGTCGCCGACCATGCCCCAGACGGGTTGGAAGACGCTGCCAACCAGCGACATGATCGCCACGAGCAAGGCGGTTTGACCGATATCGATGCCGTACTGTTCGCGGATTTGCGGCAACAGCGGTGTCAGCAATGAGGCGAAACCATCGTTGATGAAATGCCCAAGCGTGACGACCGTGATGATCGCGCTGCCAGAGGCGAGGACGGTGCGGTTGACGGTTGGGATGTTCACGCGGGTTCCAAATCTGCTCGAGGTCGTTCAGGAACGAAGGCGGTCAGTACGAGTGAGATCACGGGCAGAATGGCGAGCACGGTCATCACGGCGGCGATGCTCGAGATGTCCGCGTAAGCTCCGAGGATTCCAACGCCAAGACCCGATGCGGCATAGGTCGTTCCGAGTGAGAGGCCACCGGCCAGCCCGAGGTTCCCAGGCATGGCCTCTTGAATCATCACGACGATGATCGGCCAAGCGGCGGTCAGGCTCGCGCCAGCAATTCCGGCGGCGATCATTTGCGGAATGCCAGTCAGGTGCAGGAATCCGTACAGCGCTGCGAGCGAAATGACCAGGCTCGAGGCCATCAGCACACGCCGTCCGTATTTGTCGCCGAGCGTGCCTCCCAACAGGTTTCCAGCCACGCCAGACAGGGAAGTGATCGTGACCATCAGTGCGGCGGCTTCGGGTCCGAGTTGACCGTTCTCTTTGAAGTACAATGGAATGAACGCCAGCAATCCAGTCGAGACGGTGCCGCGCACCGCGATCAACAAAATCAGGAACCAGACCAGCGGGTAATTGATGCGGGCGCTCGAGCCTGCTTTTGTCGTTCGGACATCTTCGCGGCTGGCGGTGATGGTGCGCCATTGGCTGCCCAATCCCACGAGCGCCAACGCGGTTGGTACGAGCATCAGCAACGCGCCGAACTTGCTCCAGCGTTCGGTCAGCAAGGTTGCCAGGATCGGACCGACCGCAAAACCGATGCTGCCACCGCTGAAAAAAATGCTGACACTGGTCGCCGGTTTGTCACGCATCACGGCTCGAGACCTCGAGATCGCCTCCGGGTGAAAGATCGCGCTGCCCAATCCCGAGAGGATGAGGGCGATGACGACGGCCCAGTAGTTGGGCATCCACAGTACGCTGGCCATGCCCAGGCCGGTCAGCAGGCAGCCGAACCAGAGCATGGTGCGGTTCGGTTTGCGGTCGCCGAGAATTCCGAAGATCGGTTGGGCCACGGCGATCACGATCTGATTCGCGGTGATGATCGCGGCGGCGTTACCATAATTCAGGTTTAGGGACGCCAGCAGCACCGGCAGCAGCACCGCCAGTGAACCGGTG
>JANOWZ010000810.1:0-1673 GCA_031418155.1 Deinococcales bacterium | reverse complement strand
CGAGCCAATGCGAGCCGTGGGGTATCGAATCGACTCAGCGGGTTGTTGGTTCGAGTCCAACACGGCCCACCAAAACCACCCCGTCATTGACGGGGTGGTTTGTTTTTGAAGGTTTTGGGTTTTGCCAAGAAATCGATGTTTGACCGCAGCTTGACCGCAGATCATTTCTCGAGCACTTCGAGCCGCTCCAAAGAGTCGGATCGCAAGCACCAACCCAGGCTGCGCACGTGACCCACCAGTTTGATCGTCTCACGTTCTTGGAGGTTGCTGTCCTCAAGCAGCATCCGAAACCGGAGTGGCACTTGCGACCGGTGCGCGGCCCGCTCTGGGCGTTGCTCGAGCCAGCCGACCAGTCCGCGCCACAACTCGAGTCGTTCGGGCGTGAGTGGCGTCGGTGTTTCACTGGAGAGCCCGGTCAATTCCTGGGCGGCTCTGGCGACCTCGCGGCGCATCTCCTCAAAGGTGTGCTGGTAGAAATCGGTGGTGAACGCGACCGTCGCATGACCGAGGATTTCGCTGATCACCTTGAGGTCCACCCCAGCGGCCCGCGCCAGACTGGTGAAGCTGTGCCGCAATTCGTGAACCGTCAGGCGGCGAATGTCTGCTTTGGCAATGATGAAATCGTGTGCCTTGGCGAGGGTGCTCGGGTGCAGCGGATTCCCACCTTGCGCCGTGAACACCAAGCCATGTTCGATCCAATCGCTTTCGGCGTGCGAACGCTCAAGTTGTTGCTGTTCGTGCCACCGAAGCAGGGCTTGCGCCGTGTCGGTTGAGATCGGGATGGTGCGCCTTGAACGCTTGGTTTTGGGCTGTGCGACGCAACCGTTACGCCGTTGAGGGATTACACGCTTCACTCGAGAAAAAACCACGCCCCGGTGCAATCCCGAAAATCACGGGTGAGATCGAAGCAAAAATCATGCTTCTTGACCATAAGATGCACCTTCTTGCCGCTACAGCAGCACCTGACGGGCTTGCGGCGCTGACGGGCATGGTCGCTTCTGGCGTGCAGCCAACCACCAAAAGGCGCAGCACGTTGGACGCTTTCACTGCTCAAAAACCAGGTTGTCGCTGAAGGCTTATTGCCGAGTGTTGGACGAACCACGCTCGGTGATCGACTGAAAAAAACGAGATCAAACCCTGGACGATCAAACGGCACTGCATTCCAAAAGCGAACGCGAACTTCGTAGTAAAAATGGAAGATGTACTTCTTGCTCATAAGACAGCACCTGACGGGCTATTCGCGCTGGGCGTGTACGAACGTCCTTTCAACCCAAAACGTCCAATGGTCTGCGTGGACGAAGGCAAGAAGGAACTACGAAGCACACCCAGAGGCAGCATCCCAGCGAAACCTGGTCGTGAGAAACGCGAGGATTACGAGTACGCACGGGAAGGCAGTGCGAATATTTTCATGGCGCTCGAGCCGTTGGCTGGGAAGCGAGTGGTGAAAATCACGGATCGACGAACGAAACTCGACTTTGCTGGTTTTTTGAAATTCCTTGCTGATGAAGTCTACCCGGATGCTGAGATGATCGTGCTGGTGATGGACAATTTGGCTGGACATAAGACACCTTCGTTGATGCTGTGGCTGGTGGATCATGGGGTGATGCCAGTGTTCACGCCACTTGGTGGAAGTTGGTTAAACATGGCGGAAAGTATTCAGCGAATTATTGTGC
>JANOWZ010000809.1:0-3287 GCA_031418155.1 Deinococcales bacterium | reverse complement strand
GAATCCAATTTTTCGCGCCGCGTGATCGTGGTTGGCGGCGGCATCACCGGCCTGAGCGCCGCGCATGCACTCAACAAAGCCGGAGCGCAGGTTACGCTGCTCGAGGCGGGTGCGCAACTCGGCGGCAAACTCTGTACGGTCACGCTCGAAACCGCACTCGGCAAGGCCGTGATAGATGGTGGTGCGGAATCGTTCATCACCCGCAAGCCCGAGGCGTACCAATTGGCGCTCGAGCTTGGCTTGCAAAACGAACTGCGGGATTCCGGTGCGGAAACCAAAGGCGTGTACCTCTGGAAAGAAACCCAGATGCTCGAGGTTCCCACCAATCCAGGCGCATTTTTTCGCTCGAGGTTGTTGAGTGCCCTCGAAAAAATTCGTGTCTTGCGTGAACCGTTCACGCCGGGTCGGACCGATTTTACAGATGAAACGCTCGAGTCTTTCCTGACCCGTCGCCTTGGCTCGAGTACTGCAAAAATCTTTGGTCCGGTCATGGCCGGCATTTACGGTGGCGATCCGAGCGTGCAAAGTGTGCTCGCCAGTTTTCCAATCCTGCGCGACCTCGAACGTGAATCCGGCAGCCTCGTGCGCGGGATGCTTAAACGCAAACCGAAACGCAGCAAAGACAAAAAACCACCTCGGGCGATCAGCTTTGAGGGTGGTGCAAAAGTGCTTGTTGATGCGCTGGCCCGCAGCCTCGAGCCGTTCGTGGATGTGCGAGTGAATGCCCATGTGCATTCGTTGACCCAGGCTGGAAACACTTGGCGTGTTCACCTCGAAAGCGGAGAAATCCTCGAGTCTGATGCGGTAATCCTGGCCTGCCCCGCAAATGTTTCGGCACAATTGCTGACTTGCGTTGCGCCAGATGCTTCGGCATCTTTGCGCGAGATTCGGCATACTGGAATCGGCACGCTTGCACTCGCCTACCCACGTCAAGCGCTCGAGCGGCACCAACACCTGCGCGGCCTGATGGTTCCGCGCCATTCGGGTTCGGCAATTGATGCGGTGCTGTTCACTGGTTTTAAAATGCCTGCTCGAGTCTCGGAAAACTTGACCGCCATTCGCGTCTTTTTTGGCGCGAACAATCCAGAATTACTAACGTTGCCCGAAGGCAAATTGCTCGAGATCGTGCGGGCCGAACTCAGAACCATGCTCGGGCTCGAGGCTGAACCATTGGCGCACCATGCGTTCAAATGGCCTCAGGGCTTCCCAGTGCTCGAGTTGGGTCATCCTGATCGGGTCGCACGCGCCGAGAGCTTGATGCCGCACGGTGTCTTCCTGGCGGGCGCTTCGTACCGTGGGTTGGGCGTGCCAGATTGTGTGCGGCAAGGTCAGGAGGCGGCGCAAAAAGCCCTGGGGCTGCCGGTGCTGGTATGAACCAAATTCAAAGCATGCGCGAAAAATTGCTCGAGCTTCAAGACGCATTGATTGTCAACCTCGAGCAGATTGATGGTGGCACGTTCCAACGCGATCACTGGCAGCGCCCGACCGAAAATCTGAACACGTTTATCGGTGATGGTCGAAGCTGCATCCTCGAGAATTCAAGTGTGATTGAACGCGGTGCGGTGCTGTTCTCGCACATTGCTGGCTCGAGCCTTCCTGCTGCCGCGAGTGTGCACCGCCCACATTTGACCGGCGCGGCCTACGAGGTCGTCGGTTTGAGTTGCGTGATTCACCCGCGCAATCCGTTTGCTCCGACGGCGCATTTCAATGTGCGTTGCTTTCAGGCGCAACCCGAGCAGGGCGATCCGATCACCTGGTTCGGTGGCGGTATGGATTTGACACCGCACTACTTGTTTGAGGATGATGCTCGAGATTTTCACACTGCCGCAAAAAGCGTCTCGCCGGAGCATTACCCGGCTTGGAAAAAAACCTGCGACGAATACTTCTGGATCAAACACCGCCAGGAATCTCGAGGCATCGGCGGGATTTTCTTTGACGACCTGACCGACACGAATGGCTCGAGCATTACAGCGAATCTTGTGCGGGCGTTCACCAAGGTTTTCGCACAAATTCTCAGTCGTCGCGCACCAACTCCATTTTCCGAGCTTGAGCGCGACTGGCAACTGTACCGGCGCGGACGGTACGCCGAATTCAATCTGGTTTGGGATCGAGGCACCAGTTTCGGCTTGCAATCCGGTGGACGCATCGAAAGCATCCTCGCCAGCATGCCGCCACTGGCCGCCTGGAAATACGATCATCAAGCGATAGCGGAATCTCGAGAATCAGCACTGATCGAAATCTTGAAAAACCCTCGAGATTGGCTGTCGCCAGGTTAAGCCTGTCCGCGTTGATTTACTTGCGTTCGAGTCCGAACACCACTTGTCGTTCACCGTTCGACTTGTTGGGTTGTTCGCGCACGCTTCGGGTTGCGAACGAGGCTGGGCCGACATCGTTGGCAAAATTCCGTGATGCGCCAGAGTACCGGTTACCACCGGGGGATTGCGTGGTCGGGTTGTACTCGCTGGCATTGACGTAAAAGCGGTACTTGCGTGCATTGCCCTTCGGGTCCCAGGTTGCAAGGCTCGGGGGTAACGCTGGCACGATCAGGCTCGAGGCGGCCTTGGGCAACGAGTCAAACGACCAGTTCAAATCCGCGTCGTCTGTTTGATTGTAAACTCCGGCATAAACCTCAAACACGCTCGCTGGGGTCGTGTACGTCCAAGCCAAGGTCGGACGGCCCGTTTCGGAATATCCAAGGTTGCTGGGTGAGACCAGAAAATCTGTTTTGGCATTGAACGTCGGGTTCACAGGCAAGCCAACGAAACCGCGTTTAACGGTGGTGTGGTACGTGCTTGGCTGTCCCGCCTGGGTGCTGTCTCTACCGAAGTACCGCAGAATGTAATTGTACGTGTCAAAGAACACCGGCGGGTACTTCGCGTTGATTGTCACGGCATTTGCAGCCGCATCAACCGTGCTTTGTCCGTAACCCAACGTATGTCCGACGCCTTTGCGTTCACCAGAAATCCAAGCCTCATAATTTATTCCCGTTCCCGGCTCGAGGTTATTGACGGTGATGGGCAGGCTGCTCAGGTCCGTTTTCCAATCGGCTGGGGTTGCGGTAAAATCTGGTGCGGCCAAACTGTTCTCGGTGGCTGGCACGGGCTTGTCCAAGTACGTGATGTAACCAATGGTTTCGAACTGGGTATTGTGGGCCAAGAAGACTTCGGAGAAGTTGTTGTCCGTTTGCAAATCGTTCTGGTACAGCGACGACTTCAAGCCCAGCGTGCCATCCGCAGCGAATCCTGTATCTGTAACGTTATACCCGAGCGCATTGACATAATAAAAAT
>JANOWZ010000808.1:0-4963 GCA_031418155.1 Deinococcales bacterium | reverse complement strand
CGAGAATTCATGCAACTCCTCAGGCTTTTTTGGACGCATGATGGCCCGATCAATTATCAGTCGGAGCGTTTTCGTTACGCGGGCAGCGTCCTCGAGCCGAAACCGGTGCAGTCGATCCCATTGTATTTCGGTGGCGCATCTGAGGCCGCCATGCGCATTGCCGCCGAACTCGCCGATGTCTACCTGCTTTGGGGCGAACCGCTCGAGATGTTGAAAACACGAATTGCCCGCATGAATGAACTTTCACTCGAGTTTGGACGCAAGGTCGGGTACGGATTGCGCACCCATGTTGTTGTGCGTGAAACCGAAGAGGAAGCGGTCGCTGCTGCGGACCGCATGATCTCCAAGATTGATCCGCAAGTCCGCGAGAATTTCATGAAGTCATACGCCAAAGTTGATTCGACCGGGCAGGGCAATCAGATCAAGATTTTGCAGGCCGCGCTCGAGACCGGGGATTTGTTCATCGAACCGAACTTGTGGGCCGGTGTCGGCATGGCACGAAGTGGTGTCGGTGTCGCCATCGTCGGCAATCCCGAACAGGTTGCCGCCAAGATTCAAGGTTATCGTGACATCGGTATCGAAACGTTCATCTTCTCCGGCTATCCGCACCTCGAAGAATGCAGGCGTTTCGGCGAGATGGTCATGCCGCTCGTCAAAGGCGTGCAAATCACGACGGATCGCAAACTCTTCGAGGTTGGTGTTGCGCCAACAATTTAGTCGAAACTTGATCGCGGGAACCGCGTGTGTCACACGACACCAAGATTTCGACATGAAACCCTGCAATCTAAAACTCGAGCCCGAGCATCCAATCAGCGCCAAACTCGTCGTTCCGTGCCATCCACAGGTGCGGCTCTGGAATCGCGTGACCAAACGCTTCGAGCTTGGCATGGATTGCCTCGACCCAGCCGCGCCGGTCGCCGACTTCGGTTTCGATCTCGAGAAATTCCTGCCAGGTGAGTTTGCGTTTCTCCGTAACCCAGGCGTAATCCTCAAACAATTCAATCAAGCGGTATGCGCCGCGCCGCTCGAGCAGCAGCGTGTCAATATCGCCCTCGAGCGTGCTGTGACCAACCACATGCCAGCCGGATTCGGCCAGCGGATGATGCCGTTCTAGGTCTGTTAAGGCTCGAGCGTTGGCGTAACGGATGCTTTCATCGGTCGTTTCGGCCAGTGTTTCAGTCATTGGTTCGCTGAGTTGTGTCATGCCTTCAGTATCGCCCATTTAAGTTAGGCAATGCTGTGGACTCTCCCACATCTTGCTCTGCCGTTGTCTATCTGCCGCGAGCCGTGCCAGCCAACGTGCGGTGCGGTTTCCTGGCCGAAAACTCGAGCGTGACCGGTTTAATGCCGTGCACGTCCAAGCGAATTGTGTCAGCGTTCAGGTCCAATGTGGCCCAAGCTCGAGCGGGCACACCATCGGTCATGATGCTTTCGGAGAGGCTGGGAACCGTCACGAATGGGATTGAACCAATCGTGCATGAATCCATCCAGTGCGCGTGACCATTCAGGCAGAGGCGTACTTTGCCGGGTCGGTTTGCGTTAGCGCGTTCGAGGACTTCACGGACTTTCGCGGAATTTTTGGCGCAGGCGTGTTCGGCGTAATCACTCTCGAAGTACGGATTGCCAGTCATCGGCAGCCCATGCAAAGGCTGGTGCGAGAAAATCACGGCGGGCGCAGCGGAGGCTTGCAAAACAGTCTCGAGGAAACGCACGCCCTCATCGCTGATTGCGCCACCAATCGTGCCGTCGAAACTCTCGAGGAAGACAAGTTGCCAACCAGCGAAATCAATCGCGTGCGAGGACAGGTTCGTTTCGAGGATTGTTTCTTGAAGCGCCTTCGGCAGCAGGTCGTGATTGCCGATCAAGTGCTTGCGTTGGCATGGCAGCGAACGGAAACGTTGCGCCAGGTTGATCAGGTTTTCCATGTCCGTCTCGCGGTTGATTTCGGTCAGGCGATCCCCGAGGTCCACCACCAATTCTGGACGGGCTTCGGCGGCAGCTTTGGAAAATTCGTCAAAAAACTCGAGCGCTCGGTCGCCGTACACGTTTCCGGTGTTCGGACCGAGGTGAATGTCTGTGACGAGAACCAAGCGGACGCTCATGCTGAATATCTCCCGAGTTAAAACTTGGACTGGTATTGTCCAATTGACGTAAATCTAGTTTTTGTCACCGAGGCTCTTGGCTGTCGAAGATTTTGACATGCGTGCATCACTGCACTTAGGAGGCAGTTTAGGGCGGTATTCACCTTTTTTAAGTGCAAATGACGCACCTGCCATAGAACTGACCTCGAGATCAAATGCGATCATGGGATTCATGAGAGGAATTCGTGCAGCAGACTCGAGCCTCTGCTAGAATCTCGAGCGTATGGAAGAACCTCCCAGTTCGGACGGGGACTTGTCGAGAAAACACTCGAGCCCCAACAGTTTTTCAGCAAACAACACGCTCGTTCGTGAAGCGTCCAACCATGACTCGAGCTTTGAAAACGGGACCAGATCATGAATGAAGTTTACGGAGTCGGGATTCTGCTCTTGCTGATCCTGGTCAATGCCTTTTTTGTCGCCGCCGAGTATTCACTCGTGTCGTTGCGCGACACGCGAATCTCACAACTGGTCGAAGAGGGAAGCTCGAGCGCCAAGCTGGTCCAACGTGCCAAGAAAAACATGAGTGTTTATATCGCCGCGATTCAACTCGGAATCACGGTTGCCACGCTCGCCACCGGTTACATCGCAGAACCCAGCCTCGGACACCTGCTCGAGATTCCCCTCTCGGCGCTTGGACTGGCGGAAAGCACCGTCAAAACCCTCGGACTTGTGCTCAGCCTCGGCATTTCAACCATTCTGGCCGTGATTTTCGCCGAACTCGTGCCCAAATCACTCGCCATTCAAAAACCAGAACAGGTTGCCTTCGCCACCATCTTGCCATTGACCGGTTTTGCCACACTATTCGGTCCCATCTCGAGATTGCTCTCATTCCTCGGCTCGAGGGTGGTGCGTCTTTTCGGGGTCAAAGCCGTCGATGGATTCCACGGGGCACTGTCTGAAGAGGAAATCCGCATGGTCGTCAACGCCAGCACGCAACAAGGCGTGTTTGAAGAGGACGAAAAAATCTTATTCGTCAATGCGCTCGATTTCTCTGATAAAATTGTCGATGACGTGATGATTCCCCGCGTGGATGCCATCGGCATCGAAGCCGACGCCACCCTGCGCGAATTCCTCGAGATGAACGCCGAACACGGCTACTCGAGATACCCGGTTTACCGCGAGACCATTGATCACATCATCGGCGTGGCCCACGTCAGCGACTGCTTGAAGCACCTCGAGGAGTTGGACCGGTTCAAAGTTTCGCAGATTGCACGCCAAACCTATTACGCGCCCGAAGGCCAAAAGATGATGAAACTCTTCGGCGAATTGCGCGACAAGAAAATCCACATGGCCGTCGTCGTGGACGAACAGGGCGGAACGCATGGCATTGTCACGCTCGAGGATGTGCTCGAGGAATTGGTCGGCGAGATTTATGACGAAACCGATGAAGTTGAAGAATCCGGCGTCAAACGCTTGGACGGCGGCGCGTACCTGCTGGATGGCAGCTTGAAAGTCAACGAGGTTGAAGAGGCTTTGAACATCGAACTTGATCCCGAAGACGAAAGCGAATTCAACACGCTGGCCGGATTCATCACCCAGCAATTCGGTGAAATACCAAAAGTTGGGGCCGAAACTGTTTTCGCAGGTTGGACCTTCCGCGTCGATGCCGCCGATCAACGCAAAGTGATTCGAGTTCGCGCCCACAAAAGCTCCAAAACCAACAGCAACGGTGAACCCATGCCCGAGGCTGAGACGCACAGTGACGGTGCGAAACCCCTCGTAAACTGAGGTCATGCAAAACACTTCAGATCAACTGCTCGAGACCGCCAGAAACGCCTTTCAGAATGCCTACGCGCCATACTCGAGGTTCCAAGTCGGCGCGGCACTCCTGACCGAAGACGGACGAATCTTCACTGGGGTCAACGTCGAAAACGCCAGTTACGGCCTGGGACGCTGCGCCGAACAATCCGCGATTCAAGCCATGAACACCGCCGGAGCCAGACGCTTTACGCACATTCACGTCTACACCGAAGCCAGCCCACCCTCGAGCCCATGCGGAGCCTGCCGTCAAGTGCTCTACGAATTCGGGCCAGATGCCAGCGTGGTCATGAGCAACCACAAAGGCGAAACCCGAGCCTTCACCGTGCGCGAATTGCTGCCCGCAGCGTTTGGCCCAGAAGACCTGAAGCGGTAAATTGAAACCCGATTCAGATCTCGAGATTCGCGTAGATTTGATCGAGCGACAAACTCACGCCGAGGCAAGGGATTTCAAACTCGCCAGAACCATCAAATGTTTCAAACGTTCGCATGCCATTCTCGCGCCTGAACACCACCACGAACCGCGAGGCTTGCGAGATGATTGCGTAACGCTCGAGCGACGGCAAGCTCAAGTACTCCTCGAGCTTCCTGCCGTTGTCCACGTCAGCGGTGCTTTCGGACGTGACCTCAGCGATGAAACAAGGATTCTCGAGAAAATACGATTCCGAACCAGGATTGCAGGAAATCATGATGTCCGGGTAACGATACCGGGTGTTCTGGGTCCGCAACTTCATTTCAAGCTGCTGTAACTCACAGCCATGTTCGATCGAAACGTCATCAAGTGTTTTGACCAAATTCTTGACGATGATTCCGTGATTTCGCGTTCCACCTGGCATTACAATCAGCGTACCATCGACGTACTCATGCCGAACCTCTGAACGCTGCTCGAGTTCAAAGTATTCCTCCACCGAAATTTTCCGGGCGGCAATAGCGGTCATGCCTCAATGTTAGCACCGGAAGTTCTCAAAAACTCATGGGCTATACTCCAGACATTCCCTTTCCCCGGAGGTTGACCATGAAACGCGGACTCGCACTGCTGACACTGATTCTCTCGAGCGCATTCG
>JANOWZ010000807.1:0-24267 GCA_031418155.1 Deinococcales bacterium | reverse complement strand
CGCCTCGAGCACCACGAACCCCACCTCATCCTCGATCTCAAAAAATGGGGCGTACTGAAAAAAATACTCTCGAGCGCGTTCCTCGTCCCAACCGGCCACATCGATCATGCCCTGCACGAACTGCGGATACTTTTTGGACAGCCCAACCATGCCGCAATTCGTGTGTGCCACCAGAGCAATGTGCGAAACGCCACCGACCCCAATCGCAAACGAAACCCGAAACTCGTTGTGCCGCATGTTCGCGCCGGACGTGCGCAAAACATAGGCGAAATTGTCCGGCAAACGCAATTGCTTGCGGTTGTCCATGCACATGCCCACCAGCAACTCGGCACGTTCAAACCGATCCAGGTTGTGATCCAAGTTGTGATACTCGAGCAATTTGGCAATCGGTGTGTTCGCGTATTCTGGGAAAATATCGGCACTTGAATTGATTGGAACGATTTCGACCATGCAGCGATGCTACCCCGAGGTGAGGCTCGAGGCTTACGGGATGACTTGAGCCAAGGTTACTTGAAGGGATTCCAATGTGCATTGTCCCAGCAATTCTTTATTTGGACAAAATGTCAATCATGTTCATCATGCCCCCGCGCAATGATGAATCGGCCCCCCAGAACAGCAACAGCGACGAAACCAAAAATGCCGCGTTCAACCCAAGCGCAAGAGAAGTTGTTTTCCAATGCAACTCTTTCCAGACCAAAAAACCACCAATCAAAACGACGGGAATCAGAAGCGCAAAGGGTGATCCACTGACGAACAAGGTTTGGATAGGAGACAACTCCACGCCCAATTGCATCAGGATTGATGCATAATTTTTTTGCTGTACGAACCAAACAAAGAAACCAACCAGAAAACTCGAGCAAGCCAAACCGAGAAGACCAATGCTGAGGGTTTCAATTTTGCTGAGTCTCGAGAAATCTTTGTTTTTCATGTCCAGCCTCCATGAATCACCTGTGCGCCAAGCGAATGGCTTGCAGGACTTTCTCGGTTTTGCCTTCTTCGCTCGAGGCATAAATTTGATGTTGTTGCCCCCTGTAGGCAGCAAATAAAACTTTGTTCATACGTTCTTCGGCGGTGACTGAGTTCCGATAGACCTTGCGAATCAAAAACAGCCCAATTGCGAACAATGGCAAAATCAGAACCGGACTGAAATGACGGTTAACTGAAACGATCAGGTAGCCAATGGTCACAAAAACAACAACCGCCGGAACGAGCACGAATGCCTGAGGGAAATCAGTCGGTGTATCAAATGTTAATCGTTCGATTTTTTCTTGAACACGCAAGTCATGTATTTCTGGAACGGGATAGGTTTTACCATCGTGTGTCACGAATTTGTTTGTGACCACCACATCCCAAGATCGGAACAAGACCTCTTCATGCTTTGGGTCATGAGCATTGGCTCTGGATTTGGGTGCTGACCCAACTCCCTCGAGCAATCCCAAAAATTGATTGATCGATTGCGGACGATGGCTGACGTTCAAGGCCAATCCAGCCTCGAGCGCGGATTGCAAGGTGTGTGAAATGTTTTGCGGCCAGTCAAACGGGATGGTGGCAACAAAGCGATCTGTGGCCGATGGTGGTGCATGTCCAACCAGCGCGTGATAAAGGGTGGCGGCCAGCCCGTAGACATCGGTATACGGGGCGAACTTGGCGCTCGAGGCGTACTGCTCTGGCGCAGCGTACCCTGGCGTAACCAGTTGGGTATGACGCACCGTGCGGTTTGAGTGGTACGTTCTGGCCGAACCAAAATCGATCAGCACTGTGCGATAATAGTGTGTCAAAAAAATATTGTCCGGTTTAATGTCACGGTGCAACAAGCCAGCCGCGTGAACCACCTCGAGTGCCGCGCCCAAATGCAAACCGAGCTTGTGAACGTCATCTGCTGTGAACTTGCCAAGACGATCAATCGCCTGACCGAGCGTGTGACCCTCGAGTGCCTCCATCACCAGGAATGCCGTGCCGTGCTCCTCGAAGGCATCTAAGACGCGAACCACGCCGGGATGGTTGAAACGGGCCAGCGTTTGAGCCTCCTCGAGAAACCGGGTTTTGAGTTCGTGAAAGCCGTGTGTCCCGAGGGATGCCGCTGGAACCAACTGATTGCCGTGCCGGGTCGAACCATCCGGGAACAATTCTTTGATCGCCACTGCGCGTTGCAGTACCGTGTCATGCCCAAAGTACGTGATGCCAAAGCCGCCTTGACCCAAAATGTGCTCGAGCACGTACTGTCCTGAACGCAATGCTGTCTTATTTGGACCCTGTGATGGTGCGATGTACGCGCCGCAGTTGAAACAAGTTTGCGTGTCACTTGAAGTGGTGTGATTGCAAAACGGGCAGATTCCCATGCAATTTTAGGGTACGAGAGATTCTTGGAAAAGGTTGCCAGAAATGACCCAATACAAAAAGACGACCATCATGCGGTCGTCTTGAAGCGCGTGAATTGACTCGAGCGATTACGCGAGGTTCATGCCAATATCGAAGGTTCCCGCATAACCCGCACCATCCTGCTTGACCTCGAGCATCAGTTGATTCCCGCCGTTCCCAAAAATCCCATCGTTGTTGTTGCGTTGGCTGCGAGCGCCTCGGCTCGAGTATGGTGTTTGCTTGAAGACCTTATCGGTGAAGGCATCATCGAAGAAGAGTTGTGATGTGAATTCGTGTGTGACATTGCTGCCGGAAAGCAAACGAATTTTGAAATGAATGTGGACCGTGCGGCCCGGATACCAGCCCGGATAAACCGTCAGGAATTGTGCGACACCTTTGGCATCGGTGAGTTGCGAACCGCGTAAGAATTTTTGTCCAACCGTGTTGTTCTGACCCTGGTCAGAGTATCTGCCAGCGGCATCGCAATGCCAAACATCAACCAATGCACCGCTCAATGCTGCGCAGGTTTTACCAACGGTCGAAACCACAAATTTGATTCGCAACGGCACGCCGCTCGAGATCGCTTTCGT
The DNA here is from genome assembly GCA_031418155.1 of Deinococcales bacterium. Lineage (GTDB taxonomy): Bacteria > Deinococcota > Deinococci > Deinococcales > JAAFIG01 > JANOWZ01. Next base: position 21,319 of record JANOWZ010000807.1, on the reverse strand, counting down.
GCCCGGATCGGAACGAATGTCCGAACGGTTGAGTTTTTCATCCACAAAATATGGACCTTCGGTTTGCGCGGGACGTGCCACGCATCCCGGCAGGCTGATTGAACTCGAGGGAGCGCCAGCGCCTCTAGGTTGGGCATTGGCGATTTGCAATCCGGCAAAACCACTCGCGGCCAGACCTCCGCCCGCTCCGAGGAGTTTGATGATCTCGCGTCTCGAGAGCACGTGACCGACGGGTTCGTCATCGTTGTCGGGTTCTGGGTTGACTGGATGCTCGGGCATGATTTCCTCCTGGAACGATTTCGGGGAAACAGTTTCGGGTTGAGGTTTGATGCTCAACCCGAGGGCGAAATGTGGTGCTTGGAGTTGAGCTCGTTTAGAGTTTAACGCCGTGGACCGCCGCGACCGCCGCTGAGACCAAAGTTTGGATTGGCCTGCGCCGCCTTCAGACGTTCATCGGCTTGCGCTTGTGTGAGCTTGCCCGCTTTGACTGCGGCCTCGAGTTGCGTCTTGTAGGCCGCGATCACCGCTGCCTGTACGGTTTTGAGATCGACTTTTTTGGCGGCTGCAATCTCAGTGATGGTCTTACCGGATTGGACTTGTGTGCGCAACTCTTCGCTGGTCAGGCCGAGTGCTTTAGCGGTTGCATCCATCAGTGCGGGTCCGCCGGTCATGCGATCACCATTTGGGCCACCGTTGCGCCCACCGTCACGTCCGCCGTCACGATTTCCGCCATCGGGTCCACGTCCATCCTGACCGCCAGGACCACCACGCGAGAAGAAGTCGTACTCTCCGGCCTGAACTCGAGCCTTCATCGCATCGGCCTGTGCTTTGGTGATCTCCTGCTTGCTGAGGGCTTCATCGACGGTGGCGTTGCCAGCGGTTTTCATGGCCGCCTCGAGTTTCGTTTGATCCACACCCAAGGTTCCGGCGAGTTTCTGCACGAAGACCTTGCTGTAATCCATCACTTTTGCTGCGACACTTGTGGTACTGGTGGATTGTGCGAAGACCGAGTTTGCAGCGAGTGGAGCACAGACGAGGGCGAGGGCGGCCAGACCAATCTTAAATTGCTTGTTCATAAGAACCTCCGATGCTGACGCTGGTTGCTCGAGGAATTCTCGGGCGGTCGAGCATGGGGTCAATTTAGGTCGGGTCGGTTACAAGCGGGTTACACGTCATGAGTGTTTCGTGTAACCCAGGTGTAACCCGCATGTGAGACAATCTGTACAGATGCGCGTCCTCTTGGTTGAAGATGAACCGGACATCCGGCTGCCGTTGCAACGCGCCCTGCTCGCACAGGGTTTCGAGGTTCGCGTCGCGCATGACTTGCCTTCGGGCCGCGAGGTGATGCTCGAGATTGAACCCGACCTGATGGTCTTGGACGTGCGCCTGCTGGACGAAGAGGACGGCGGTTTCATCCTCGCACGTGAGGCTCGAGCCTCCGGGTACGCCGGTTCGATTTTGTTCTTGACGGCGCGTGATGCGTTGCAAGATCGCGTCCGGGCGCTCGATGATGGCGGTGACGATTACGTGGTCAAACCGTTTGAATTGCTCGAGGTGCTCGCCCGAGTGCGTGCCTTGTTGCGCCGTCCAACCGAGGCGCGTTCGAGTCAATTGCGTTTTGGGAGTTCTGTTGGAAATCTCGAGTTGGATTTGGTGCGTCAACAGGTTTCACAACATGGTCAACGCCTCGAGTTGAGTGTGCGCGAATTCGCGCTGCTCGAACGGTTGGCGCTCACACCGTCACGGGTCTTCAGCGCCGAAGAATTGCTCGATGCGATCTGGGGCGAAAGTGCGTCCTCGATCAGCGTGGTCAAAGTCAACGTGCATCGCCTGCGCGAAAAACTGGGTGCAGAAACCATCTCAAGCGTGCGTGGCGGTTATCAATTCGGCCTCGAGCCAACGAAGGATAACGCATGAGTTTGCGGGTGCGATTGGCACTCCTGATGGCCCTGATGATCGCTGTGGCGGTCATGGCGCAGGGTGCAGTTGGGTACGCCCGTTACGAACGCCTGACGCTCGAGGAGGCCGACCGGCAGCTTTCGGATTACGTGAGCGATACTGTGCAATCTCTGCCGCCAGTGTTGCTGCCTCGAGCCCCATTTTCACGCGATGATCGAACTGGACCGAATGACCGGCGCGATCCAGACCAACCATTGGGTCAGAAACCCAAGTACGATCCGGGCTTTGGACGGCGCGGAAGCAACCAACCGCGATTTCTCAATCCGAACCCGAGCGCTCGAGCCAGACTGCTGCGTGACGAAACCGTGATTCAAACTTTTGGGCAGGCGTTCCCAAACATCAAGCCTACGAACGGTTTGGCCAGCATCGACGGTTGGCGCGTTGCCTCAATAGACCTGCGAAAAAACCTTCGGCTCGAGGCGGCGATCAGTTTGCAAGATGGACAGCGCGGCCTGCGCAACTACCTCGAGTCGCTGGCGTTGACCGTGCCGTTGTTCGCGGCACTCGGTGCGCTGGTCGCATGGTTGCTCAGTGCCTCCGCACTCGCACCGCTCGAGACGTTGATTCGGGCCGCATCGCACGTCGCGGATTCCGGTGATCTGAGCGCCCGCGTGCCCAGCAAAAATGCGCTCGGAAAAAGTGAACTCGAGCGCTTGGGCAGCACGTTCAATCAAATGCTTGAACGTTTGCAGGGCTTTCGGGAACGCGAGGTTGGGTTCACCCGCACCGCCGCGCACGAATTGCGCACGCCATTGACGGCATTGCGGGCGCAACTGGACGCGCAGGCCCAAGGTTGGGTCACGGCGGACGAAGCCCTCGAGAGTGCCCGAAATCAGACCGAACGCATGACCAAACTTTCCGAGGCGCTGCTGATTCTGGCCCGTGAAGGACGCACCGAAATGGCTTCTCTCGATCTGGCGCAACTCGCTCAAGAGGTCGCTGCACGACATCAGGTTTCTTACACTGGCCCAGACTCGAGCCCGACACGAGGCAGCACGATTCTGCTCGAACGCGCACTGGAAAACCTGCTCGAGAATGCCACGATTCATGCCGCGAACTCGAGCGTGACCGTGCACCTCGAACAGATCGGTTCGAGCCTGCACTTGAGCGTCACCGATACCGGACGTGGCCTCACTCCAGAAGCCCTCGAGCGGGCGCGAGAGGCGTTCTACCGGGCTCCGGGCACGAAATCACAGGGCAGCGGTTTGGGCCTCGCCGTCGTGGATCGCATCGCTCGAGCACACGGCGGAACATTCAAGCTCGAGAACAATAATCCACACGGTTTGCGGGCAATACTCGAGTTACCAGGGCTCGAGACTTGATTCAGCGCAAGACTTTTTTCAGCACGCCCCAATAGGTGCTGGGAAAAAAGCGTTGAATCCAATCGACTTGCACCGCGTCACTCCCAACCAGAATGCGCGGCTCGTTGCGTTCGACACCACGCACGATCCGTTCGGCTGCCGTCTCCGGCGTGGTGATGAAACTCTTCTCGAGGTTGTTGAGTTCGCGCTCGAGCCGATCCGCTCGAGCATCGACGTTCGCACCGATTCTGGCGCTGCGGGCGATGTTGGTTTTGATGCCACCCGGATGGACCACGCTCAACTTGATGCTTGAGCCTTCAAGCTCGTGACGTAACGATTCCGAGAAGCCACGCACCGCAAATTTCGCCGCCGAGTACGCGGTTTGACCTGGGGGCGCGAAGATCCCGAAGACGCTCGAGGTGTTGACAATGTGCGCTACCGGTTCTTTTTTCAGGATCGGCATGAACGCTTGGCAGCCGTGAACCACGCCCCAGAAGTTGATGTTGAACAACCACTGCATGTCCTCGAGCGTGACCTCAGAGAACCTTCCACCGAGCGCGACACCGGCATTGTTGAACAACAGGTTCGCCCGACCGTGCTGCTCAAGCACCTCTTGAGCGAAGGTGCTGATACGGTTCGCATCGGCAACGTTGACGATGTGCAGACTGGTTTTGACACCGGACAAACTCGCCCGTGTCTCTTCGAGTCCTGCCTCATTGACATCGGCCAGTGCGAGCGCGGCTCCTTTCGTGGCGAGGTGCTGCGCGAGCGCCCGTCCAATCCCTGATGCTGCGCCAGTGACAACCGCGACCGTGTTCGAGTTGATTTGCATGGACGAGTCTACCGCGTCATTGCCGGGGGTTCGTCTCGCGGGCCTGACGGTTTGCTCGTTGCTTGAGCGCCAATTGCAAACTGCGGCCCAACAACTCGAGCGCATCGTCCACGTTTTTGGGTTCACGCAACCAGATCGAAACCCAACCGGAATCCGGCAAGATGTGATGCGCCTCGGCTTTACCTTCCTGAATCGCCTGATCTCGAGCCTTCTTGGTGAATGGAATGTCCACCAGGCGGTCGCCGTGAATGTGGCCAATCTCGCGCTTGCCGAGCCGGTATTCGGTGCCGCCAAAACGGTGTGGATGTTCGGTCACGCCTTCCCAGGAGAGCGCGGTGTTGTGAATCAATTCAGAGTTTCGCATCAGGATTCACCTCGAGATGAGAGTACGTTCGGTTTGAAGTTTTTTCTGGCATCAAGACGACGTTGGATTGGTATTCCGCGCCACCCATTCGAGATGATGTTGCCAAACTCGAGGCCAGAGTTCATGCAGGTTTGAAACCTCGAGCTTGAAGTCTTCGCGCAAGATTTGTTCGTATTCTTCAAAACTGCTGACGGTGTGCCTGAGTTCGCCCGAGGCGGTGAGTCGGATCAGGGTCGCATCACGCAGGGTGTTGATGCCGTCGGGCGTGAAGCGCTGGCAGACAGTCACGCGAACAAATCCTGATTCTGCTGAGGATTGCTGCCATGTGCAACGCTCCTGAAATTCCTCAAGTTGACGCGGCTCGAGCGTGAAGCTGAAGCCGTCCGCGCCGTACTGCTGGTTGAAAAATCTCCACATCTGACCATGTGATATGAGCCGATACTCGAGAAATCCTTGCCTGTATTTTCCAACTTCGAGCGGCAACGGATCGAAAAAACCATTGCCCCAGCCGACATCAGCCAACCACAGTTTTTGAGATTCAGTCTCGAGTTGCACGATCAATGCGACGTGATCGCCAGGGGCCATCAACGAACCATCTGCCCGCGTGACCTGGGTGGAAACCAAACGCACGTCGAAGCCAATTTCGCGCAAGACCCACGCGAACAAACCATTCATCTCGTAACACCAACCGCCGCGATGCTCGAGCACGAGTCGTTCAAAAATCCGTTCGAGCTTCAGTTCGAGTTTGTGTCCAAAATGAATCTCGAGGTTTTCGTAAGGGATGGTTTGCAAATGGGCGCGATGCAATCCAATCAAAGTCTCGAGCCTTGGCTCGAGCGATCCGCTGTAGCCAATCCGATCAACGTACTGTTGCAGCTTCATGAGTTCTCCTTGAAAAAACCTTGCTCGAGGTTGCGCATTCGTGGCGAGGCGAGCGCGACCAACCCAGCAATAACGCAGGCGAGCGCCGAAAATGGAATCACAGCCATGAGCAAGGCTCGGGCCAGATTGTCCACGATCATCACGGGTACAGCCCCGAAGCGGTCCATCAGCCGACCAATTGGTGCGCCCGTGAGCATGGCGCGCAAGCCAAAGCACAACAGCATCAAGCCGACCGCCGTGCCGGAATCGTTGGTTTTCTCGAGCATCAGCCATTGCAGTGCGATCCAGGTCAGGCCGTCGCCCAGGCCGGAAATCAGCGCACCCAACCACAACCGCAAAAATGGAGGAGAGATGAACATTGGTGCGAACATTTCCTGATCCTGTCATAAACTTGTGCTCTAGAATCCTTCAATGCCCCCAACGCCACGAGCGTCGCAGGTCTCGAGCCCAGAATTGCTGCTATTCGGGCCACCGGAGCTTCGCGCTGCCGGATCGACCGTGGAATTGCCAACGCGCAAACTGCTGGCGATCATCGCGTATTTGGCGCTCGAGGGTGAAAGCTCACGGGCAACACTGGCATCATTGTTGTGGGAGGCCAGCGAAGACCGCGCCCGAGCGAACCTGCGTGGCGAACTCTATCGGCTTAAAGACACACCCTTCGCTGGGGTCTTCGAGGAGGATGGCAAGCGCCTGCGCTTGGCCCGCAGCGTGCAAAGTGACCTCGAGCGTTTCGAGCGGTTCATGGCGCACAGCGATTGGGCGCAAGCCCTCGAGTTGAGGCGCGGCCCGTTGCTCGAAGGGTTCGAGGTTTCCGATGCGCCCGCCTTCGAGGACTGGTTGCTGTTGATGCGCGAACGCTGGCAGGAACGTTGGAACGAGGCGCTCGCCGTTCACGCCGCGAACCTGGCGGCACAAAAAGATTGGACGGGCGCGAGGACCGCTTACGAAAAATTGCTCGAGCTTGACCCCTGGCGCGAGGAGGCTGTGCGCGGCGTGATGCGAGCTTTGGCGCAATCTGGCGATGCGACCCGATCCCTCGAGCGGTTTGAACGCTTCGCCGTGGCGGTGCGTGAAAACCTGGGGGTCGAACCGGCGAGCGAGACCGTGATGCTCGCGGCTGAATTGCGAAACGCTCGAGCGCCGACACCTGTGATCAAACCTGGTGCGATTGCAGGTGGAGCGATTGTGGGCCGTGAACGCGAATGGGCGCAACTCGAGGCCGCCTGGAACGCCGGAAAGTTCGCATTTATCGTCGGTGAACCGGGTGTCGGCAAAACCCGACTGGCCCTCGAGTTCGCCGCCAGCAAAGGTCTTTATCGCCTGATCGAATGCGGCCCGAGTGACGCGACCGCCCCGTATGCGTTGTTCACGCGATACCTGCGCAAATCCCTGCCCCGCGCTCCGCTCCAGCACATGACCAAATGGGTGCGGCTCGAATTGGTCCGACTCGTGCCCGAGTACGCGCTCGAGAACGACACGCCCGCCGATGGGACCATCCCGCTCGAGGGGAAAGTGCGGTTGTTCGAGGCGGTCACGTACTTTTTGCTCAAAGGCATTCAAGGCTCGAGCGGCATTGTTCTGGACAACGCACAGTTTTTCGACACGATCAGTTTCGAGTTGAGCAATTATCTGTCCACCCGCGCCAACCAAGCGCAACCGCCAATCCGTTCAATCCTGACCTTTCGGCGCGGCGAATTGCCCCCGGAAATCCAAACGCGATTTGATGCCTACGTGCGTTCCGGCGAGGCGGTCGTGATCAACCTCGAACCGCTGGAACTCGAGGCGGTGCAAAGCCTGATCGAACGTGATGGTCACTCGCTCGATGCCGCACGGGTTCACAAGGCGACCGGTGGCAATCCATACTTTGTGCTCGAGACCTTGCGCGTCTGGCAGGAATCTGGCGGCACGCTCGGGCCAGATTCGCCATTGCCGCGTTCGCCTCGGGTGAGGGAGTTGCTGCGTTCTCGGTTGGAAGGACTCGAAAAAACCGCTCGAGATTTGCTGCGGGCCATCGCCATTGCCGGACCATCGTTCACACTGATCGTTGCGGCCCGAGCCTTGAACACCGATGCGCTCGCACTGACCGAAGCGAACGAAATGCTGGAACGCACTGGCATCCTGCGCGGCGGCAGGTTCGCGCATGACCTGATGCTCGAGGCGGTCCTCGAGGACACGCCAGTGGCGACACGGGTGCTGCTGCACAGCCGCATTCTCGATGCGCTCGAGGCGGCACCACGCGAACGAGGACAGGCGGCGGAACTCTTGCGCCACGCCCGAGAAATCTCCGATGCGACCCGGGCCTTGAACTGGGCGGAACGTGCCGCGAACGAAGCCCTCGAGCAATTCGCCTTCGCCGAGGCCAGAACGTTTTTCAATGAAGCGCTGGTTTGGTTCTCGCGCCTTGAGACGGATGTTGTTCATGAAACACACCTGCGCCTTGGGCTTGAGGAATGCCTGAATCAACTCGGTGAACGCGAATTGCAAACGCTCGAATTGGCGCGACTGGTCGCGTTTCAACTCGAGGATTCAGGTTTGCGCAACGAGCTTCACTTCCGGCGGGGACGGCTGGCCGAATCGCTTGCGCAATACGAAGATGCCGTCAAGCATTACGCAGCGAGCGGTTTTCAAAAAGCCAGATTGCGCGAAGTCTATGCCCTCGAAAAACTTGGATCGCTCGAGGATGCCGCACGCAAAGCCGAAGCTGTGTTTGAACACCCGGACAGTTCCGAAGAAGCCTTTCAAGCGGCAGTGCTGCTCGCCGAACTCGCTTTTGAACGCTGGGACGCTGACAACGCTGACCATTGGTTCGCTCAGGCCACGGCCCTGACCCTCGAGAGTCCAACACGGCAATTGCGCTTGCTGCGGGCGCAAGTGCGTCGCGCCTACCACGCGGGCACGCTCGAGGAATCCTTGAACCTGGCGATCACGGGTGAAAGTCTGGCCATCAAACTGCGGGCCTCACACGAAGCGCTGGGGTTCAGCAACGTTCGCGCCCTGTCTTTGATGCGACTGCAACGTTTCGCCGAAAGCATCGAGGTCTTCACGCAAGTTCGCAAAGATGCCGAAACGCAGGTCGCCACCGCGCAGTATTTCGGCTCGAGCGGCAACCTGCGTTTTATCTACAGCCGCATTGGGGCCTTCGATCAGGCAATGGCCCTGCTGCCAGAAATTGCCGCTTACGCCCAACGCCACGACCTGCCCGAAGACTTTGCCGGAACCGAACTGATCACCGGATTGACGCACGCCTACGTCGGACGCGGCCCGGAGGCCCGAGCCAGCTTTGAACAGATGTTGCGCCACCTGACCCCCAGCGCCGATTTCTACTTTCGCGCCTCGGTGCTGCACGGACTGGCGCTCGCCTGCACGCTCGAGGAAGATTTTGCACAGGCCGAAACGCACGCGCTGGCTGAACTTGAGATCACCCGGCAACGCAGCGATCCCGATTGGGTCACGGGCCAAACCGTGCTCGCCTTCGTGCTCGCCCGACAGGGCAGGCTCGAGGAGGCACGCGAACTTTCTGATGCCGCGCTCGAGGCGCTCGTTGAAAACCGGCTCGAATTGCCGAGCGAACCGATCCCCTGGATCAACGCACAAATCCATCATGCGCTCGGTCACAACAAACAGGCTCGAGCGTCACTGGAACGGGCGCAGGTCATCCTCGAACGCAGCAGTGAACAACTACCCGAGGAGTACCGGGACCAATACCTTGAAGCGTTTCGCTTCAACCGCGAATTGCGTAAAGCCATCAACGGGCGCTGGCCCAAAACGATCTCGTTGTTGTAAAAACCTTTTCTGAGACGCAAATTTTTTTGCGATGCCCTTGCGACGCTCGAGGTTGCACACTCTACCCAGAGGTGCGAAATGCTCGAGCGTCAAGTTTTTGTGCTGCGGGTCTGGCGAGATCCGCATGGCGAATTGCGGGCCAGCCTGAAATCTGGCGCTGACGATCAGGTGACGCATTTTCAAAACCTCGAGTTGATCGCCGCGTTCCTGGAAAGCCAGTTTAAACAACAGGTAGCGCAAGCCGAACCGCAAGCCGAATCAGAAATCAAATCACGGAGGAAATCATGAAAGCACACTGGTTGATGGTGGTTTTGTTCGCACTGGCCCTGATTGCCTGCAACACCAATCAGGTGACCGACCCGAAGCCCGATCCGAAACCTGTCGCTGGTGGGCATCCGGGTTACGCTCCAGGAAAAACAGGCGAGGTCAAAACCGTTGTGGTCAACGGCAAAACGTTTCAGTACGAAGTGATCGATGGGCTCGCCATTTACCAGGGCGACATGATTTTGGGACCGGCAGCGAAAGTGGTCAAGCAACTCGAGTTTGTGAATGCTCAAGCCATGAAACAGGCTGCGCAACCAGCCTCGAGCGGTTGGAAGAACCTGCGTGCTTTAGGAAATTCAGGCTCGAGCTTGAAACCGCAAAGCATCACCTGTGACTCGGACAACATTGCCACCGGTTTTGGTTGGTTCTGTGGACGCTGGCCCGGTGGAATTGTGCCGTACAGCTTTCAGAATGACTGGGGCAGTGATGCGAACAACGCGACGCAACGCAGCAACATTCTTCAGGCGATGAACCACTGGTCGCAACGCACCAATTTGCAATTCCGTGAGGTCGCGGGCAGTGAACGGATGTTGTTTCGAAACAGCACTGGTTGCTCGTCCAACGTGGGCCGTCAGGAGAATATTTTTGATGAACCTCAGGCCGTTAACTTGAACTTCCCCGGTTGCGGTGTCGGGCAGGCCATCCACGAGATCGGTCACGCGCTTGGTTTGTTTCATGAGCAATCTCGAGCCGACCGCAACAGTTTTGTACGGGTGAACACCGCGAACATTCAGGCCGGGCAGGGACACAATTTTGGGATCGATGCCGCAATGGGCAACGATGTTGGCGCTTACGATTTCGCCTCGACCATGCACTACGGCTGTGGTGATTTTAGCGGCAACGGCCTGCCGACCATTGCCATCCTAACCCCCGGTCTGACCTGCGCAAATATTGGCTTGCGGCAAGTCAGTGATGGGGACATCCTCGGGGTCTACACGATGTACCCACCAACCTTCGAGATCACCAACATTGCAGCCGGTGCGAGCTTCTCGAGGAACGGCAGCCTCTACCCGAAGGCGACCTTTGCTATTCGCCCACCGTTCAAACCAGAATTCATTCGCTGGACCCGTTCCGGCTCGAGCAGCACGCTGGGGACCGGCCCGGACTTGTCGGTGAACACCCTGAACTTTCCGGTCGGACCGGTGACGCTGACCGCAACCCTGAACGTCTTTGGTGTGAACGTCGCCAGCAGCAGCCGCAGCATCAACATGACCAATGTCGAACCGAACGTCGGTGTGCAACAACCGTTGAACAATGCGACGTTTTGCGCCAACGAATTGATCCCATTCCGCGCTTTGGTCTCTGATATCGATGGCACGGTGGCCAGCAGCGACATTGCTTGGAGCACCACCGCCAACCCAACGCTCGGCACGGGCCTCGAGATCAGCCGCAGTTTCACCAGCGGGCCGCAAACCGTGACCGTCAAAGTCACCGACAACGATGGTGGCGTGAAAACCTCGAGTGTGACGGTCAACATCAACACCTGCACCTTGCCGACACCGACCGTCAACATCACCAATCCGGCAGGTGATATATCCGTGATCGATACGGCCTCAGATGCAAACGGTGGTTATCTCGAGATCACACTGACCGGCAATGCGAACGTCTCTGGCACACCGATCACTGGCGCAAACCTGGTTTGGACCACGGATCGCGCCGACCTGCAACCGGGCGGACCAACGACTGGTTCACAACAACTCGGCACCGGTGGCAGCGTGGCGGTCAAGTTGTACTCGGATTTTTGTGCCAACAGCACGGCGAATTCTGGAAAGCACATCATTACCCTGACCGCAACATCGGCGGCGGGTGTCTCGAGGGCGGTGCTTCGGCGCGTCATCGTACAACAACTGTGTTGAGTTCTTGAGTTGGGTGTTGTGTTGAGAGTAGCTGAACACTGTTTGATTTCCGTCTCGAGGGTTTCGACCATCATTCTTGATGCTTCTGGAGGTCTGACATGAAAACAAAAATGGCTCTCGGATTGCTTGCACTGACAATCATCGTTCCAGCCACGATTGCCTTGGCGCAAGCCGTTTCGTACAAACTCAGCATCAACGGCAAGTCGTACTCGAGCAGTGCAATTGTCGTGCGTGGCGAAACGTTTGTACCCTTGAAAGCACTGCAAGCTTCCGGTGTGCGCTCGAGTCTGGCTGGTGGTGTGCTGACCCTGACACTACTGGGCGTTCAAGCCGCAGGCGGAGCCAATCAGGTCGCCGCACTCGAGGGTTGCCTGAATGAATGGTTGTTCAATGGCATCTGGCGTGTTCGTGTGACCGATCCGCAGGTCACGACTGGAGACCGCAACGGTATGACCTTTCGGTTCGAGTTTCGCAACGGCACCAAGAAAGCTGGATTCGCACCGTCTGGCACAGGCTTTCGCGGCATTCAGATGGCGCTCGATGATGGCACGTTGGTCGGTGCCGAAAACGTCAATGAGGTCAGAGATCCGCCATACATTCCCGGTGGTTCGCACGCGCAAACCATCACGTTTTACTGGGAAGATACGGCACGCACACCAACCAAACTGATCGTGCTGTTCGATCCGAACGATGAGTATTACAAAAGCAGGGGTGACGGCGTGAAATTCACCGTGCTCGACCCGAGCTTGCGCTTCAAAACGAATTGCCAAAAGTAACCGTATTCTGCTCGAGCACCGACAACACGCGTCGTGAGAAGGCCGCTTTCAACTCGAGATTTACGGGATGTCCAAACCGTAAATCTCGAGGAATCTTTTTGTGCGATCCTCGAGCGTTGGCAAGGGTGCAACCTCGGCGCAAATCCAATCGGGTGCGTAATTGCGGCAGACTTGCGGGCGCGTTTCGTAAATCGTGCATTCGCAACTAGAGCCGAGATGCACGCAGGGCACGCCGAGCGGTTTGTTCAAACTCGAGATGTCTGGCGCGGCGCAACACGCCCCGCAAAGCGTGCAATCACGAACCCAAACGCTCGAGGGAAAGACTGTTGAATTCATGCTTGAGCGCGTCTCGAGAAAACACCACTGGCCAGCAAAATGATCGCGCCGATCACGACTTTTTGCCAGGTGCTCGGCACGCCCATCAGGATCAAACTGTTGTTGATGATGATGATCAGGATCACGCCCAAGAGTGTGCCAAGTACCGTGCCGGTTCCACCGGTCACTCGAGCGCCACCGAGCACCACGGCGGCGATCACATCCAATTCGGTGCCGACCAGATCGAACGGGTTGGCGAGTCGGTTGCTCGAGGCGTGCACCAGCCCGCCCAACCCGGCGAGCAAGCCCGCATACCCGAAGACGAACAGTTGCACAGTGCGCACGCTAAACCCGAGCCGTTCGGCAATCGGGATGCTGCCACCGACGGCGTAGACGGCACGACCCAGCAGCGTGCGATTGAGGATGTACCAGGTCACACCCGCGACCAACACCAAGATCAGCACACTGACCGGCAATGACAGGCGCACGCCATCGGCGGTGCTGGTTTGAATCAAATTCCAGCGGCCAAAGTCATCCATGCTCGAGGGAATGTTCATGATGTGCGCCGTGCCAATGAACGCGAGCAGGAATCCGCGATAGAGGTACTGCGTGCCAATCGTGACGATCAGGCTGGGAACTTTGAAACGGTAAACGAAAAAGCCATTCAGCAATCCGAGCGCCACACCAATGATAAGGGCAATCAAAAGCGCGAATGGGAACGGTGCGGCGGGCCAAAGCCAGATCACCAATTTCGAGGTGGCGTACAACGCGAACGCGGCAATTGCCGGAAACGAAACGTCGATTCCACCCGCCGCCAGCACCAACAAGGTCCCGAGCGCAAAAATCCCAACCCGAGTCAGGTTGCGCAGCACATCGAACAAATTGCGCACCGAAAAAAATGCTTCGGCATTGATCGCTGTGACCATACCCGCGAATAACAGGATCAGGATGAGGGTGATGAACTCGGGCCTGCGAATCAAGGTGGTGAGCACAGATGGGTTTCTGGGTTTTGAGTTTTGAGTGATCGTGGACAAGGGAAACCTCAAGAAAACATTTCAAGTAAAACAACGTGACCGCCGTAGGCGAGAGGCTTGCCTCTCCCTGCTCCCTGCCGTTCAGCCGCCCAGCAATTCCGCCGAGAGCACGTGTTCCTCGAGTCCCGCAACCTCAAAGCTTCTCGAGGTTCGGCCCTGTTTCATGACGGTGATCGTATCGCAATTGAGCAAGAGTTCGGGCAGGTCATCGGAGATAATAATCACGCCCAAGCCCTCGCTCGAGAGTTTCTGAATGATTTTGTAGAGCGCATCTTTGCTGCCAACATCCACACCCATCGTTGGGCCGTGCAGGATCAGGACTTTGGGTGCAATCGCCAACCAGCGTGCGACCATGACGCGCTGCTGGTTGCCGCCTGATAAGGATTGTGCTGGCAGAAACACGCTCGGCGTGGCGATCTCGAGGTCTTTGACGAGCGTTTTTGCACGTTCAGTGCTTTTGGAAAAATCAATCTGGTTGCCCGCGCCAAGAAGCGAATCGAGGATCGAGACCATCACATTGTCGCGGATCGGTTTTTGCAAAAACAAGCCTTCGGTCAGGCGGTCTTCGGGCACGTAGCCGATGCCGTGCGCAATCGCGTCTCGAGGGTTGCGAATTTGCACGCTCGAGCCTTCAAGTTTGATTTCGCCGCTGTCGGCGGGTCGCACACCGGAGAGCGCGAGTGCCAGTTCGTTGCGCCCTGAATCGAGCAGTCCGGTGATGCCGATGATTTCGCCTTTGCGCAGTTTGAACGAAATGTTCTCGAAGGCATTTTTACGCGAAAGGTTGTTGACCTCGAGCGCGATTTCGTTTTGAGCCCTGCCGGTTCGGTATGTGGTTTTGTCAAGCGTCTTGCCGGTCATCAACAGCGCAATGTTTTCTTTGCTTTGATTTGCCAGTTTGTCTTCGGCGACTTTTTGTCCGTCCCGAATCACGATCACGTTACCGCCGATGCGAAAGACCTCATCGAGTTTGTGACTGACGAACAGGACCGCCACACCGTCCGTTTGCAAACTCGAGATGATGCCGAGCAAATTCTCGACCTCTTTTTGTGTCAGAGCGGCGGTCGGTTCGTCCATGATGACCAAGGATGCTTTGGTGGCGATCCCTCGGGCAATCGCCACGAGTTGTCGCACCGCAATGGGCAGGTATTCGATGTTCGTCTCGAGGAATGCCTGAGTCGGTTCGAGCCCAACACGTTTTAACGCTTCACTCGCGGTGGCGTTCACTTCTCGCGTATTCAAGCCTCTTGCCAACCTGCCTTTTTGTTGCACCAGTTGCGCCGTCAGTGCGACGTTTTCGGCGACCGATAAGTTCGGAAACAAACTCAAATCCTGATAGACCGTTTCAATTCCAGCCTCGAGCGATTCGAGCGCACCAAGTTTGGAGTACGTTTTGCCGCGCACCGTGATTGATCCCGAATCTGGTGGCTGAGCCCCGGAAATAATTTTGATCAACGTCGATTTCCCAGATCCGTTCTCGCCGAGCAAATGGTAAATCTCGCCCGCCCGAATGGTGATGCTCACACCGCGAAGGGCGCGAACGCCGCCGAAGGTTTTGGTGATGTCCTCGATTTGCAGCAAGATTTCACCCACGGCTGGATTCGCGGCGTGACTCGAGGTGGTTGTGGTTGCGCTTGTCATTGTGGTTTCCAATGTTTTGTGGTGCAAGATTTTGAATTGCTGGTCGTAGGGGCGAGGCTCGCCTCACCCCTACACGCTTGCTCGAGCTTCTTCTCAAAACTCAGAACTTCTCAGAACGGGAAGTCTTTGTAGTTCATCTTGTCCACGTCCACGAAGGCCGCACCGGTGATGATTTGTGTCGTTCCTTTGCCCTTCTTCACCGACACTTTCTCATACCCCTTGATGCCGAGGTTCATGCCGTTGGTGATCTTCTTGCCCTCGAGCACCATTTGCGCCACCTTGTTCATGACGATGCCCGCGTCTTTCGGGTCCCAGAAGCCGATGCCATCCACCGCGCCGGACTCGATGTACTTGCCAGCGATGCTCGGCAGGCTCGTGCCGTACACGCAGACCTTGTCTTGCAGTCCAGCTTCGTCGATGGCGCGACCAATACCGGCGACATCGGTGCTGGCACTGCCCTGGAAACCTTTGATGTCTGGGTGCTTGGCGAGGATTTCTTTGGCCTTCTGGTACGCTTTGTCAGCATCGTCGGCGGTCTCTTGCTTCGCATCTACAAGCACCATCTTGGAATTCTTCTTGGCGTTGCCGATGCCACCGTCTGCCCATTGATTGTGCGTCTTGCTGCCCAAGCTGCCAACGAAGACGGTCCATTTGCCTGCGCCACCCATGCACTTCTCGAGACGTTTGTTGAGGTTCGCACCGAAGGCGACGTTATCGAATGCCTCGATGTCATAGAGGGCATTCTCTTGGTTGTCGGCCTCATGCGTGATGATCTTGATGCCTTTGGCTGCCGCTTGCTTGAAGATTGGCTCGAGCGTGGCGGGGTCCATTGGCACGACGGCGAGCGCGTCCGGTTTTTTGGCGACCAGGTCGGTGATCAGTTGCAGTTGTTGCGCCGGGTCGGCCTGCGCGGGTCCGGTTTGGCTGGCATCATTGCCGCTTTCTTTGGCGTACTGTTTGACGCCCTCTTCCATGCGGTTGAACCAGTTGATGCCGGTGATTTTGACGACCGTGACAATCGTGTATTTCTTTTGCGCCAGTGCGAATGTGACCGCTCCGGCTGCGATGGCGACGGCTGCCCCTGCCAAGAGAACTTTTTGATTCATGGTCCCTGCCTCCTCAGAACACGGGATTGCTGGTTGGTGTTCGCTCGAGACTCCCGGATGCCTCGAGCGACCTGTGTTACGTGGTTCTCACCTCCTTTTTCTGAAACCAGTTAAAAGCGGAATTGGTGAGGGCTATTGAGAGCAGGAGCAGCAGGCCCCAGGTGAAATCTTTGAGGAAGTTCGATAATCCGAGCAAATTCAGGGTGCTTGAAAGCATCTGCAAGGCGAAACTGGCGAGCATCAACCCAAGCACTTTGCCGCTGCCTCCGGCTGGGTTCACGCCACCCATCACGGAGATCAAAATGGCGATTAAGAGGTATGAACTGCCGTAATCGGCTTTGGCGCTCGAGGCGCGTGAGGCACTGATGATGCCGCTCATGGCGGCGAGGAGGCCCGCGATGGTGTAGGTCCAGAGGAGGATGCTTTTGTTGTTGATGCCCGCGAAGTGTGCGGCCTTGGCGTTCGTGCCGGTCAGGTACAACCTGAATCCGTAGCGTGTGCGGGTGAACACCCAGGCGAGGATGCTCGAGACGATCAGGAAGAGGATGAATGGAATCGGAATTCCCAGAACCTGTCCGTTGCCAATCTGCACAAACGCATCAATGTATCCGAGCGAGAGCGACGATCCGTTGGTCAGCACGACCGCGATGCCGGTGAAGGCCAGTTGCGTTCCGAGCGTCGCCAGGATCGGTGTGAAATTGCCGAATGCGACCAGCGTGCCGTTCACCAGTCCGCAGATCAGGCCGGTCAGCAGTGCCAGGGTTGGGAATAGGAAGGCGAACTCGAGCCCTTGGGTTTCGGCATTGAACAGGCTTTGGCAGATTTTTCCGGCGATGATCGCGGTCAGGTTGGCGACGGCGACCACCGACAGGTCAATCCCGCCGTTGCCGGAAAGCATCGTGATCATGATCGCCAGGGCCAGCAAGCCAACCTCGGGCAGTTGCGTGCCCATGCTTTGAAAATTATCGCCGGACAGGAACGTACCCTTTGACAGAATCGAAGCGATGACCGCGATCAGCACATTCGCGCCGAGCAGGAATCGCAGGTGGTTGTCGGTCAGCCAGCGCAAAATAAACCTCGAGATTGGGTCTTGGAGTGACTGGCAAACGTTTGCAGTTGCGTGAAACCAGACAATAAGGTGCAAAACACCCGCCGCAGAAAGAAAGTTGATTTGATGAACCCCGTCATTCTCTTGACTTACGAGAGTTGTGTCAAGTGTCGTAAGCCACGATCTTGCACCCACGCAAATACCAGTTGGTTGCAGTGCGCCTGCAAGTCGTTTCCGAAGCTGGATGCTGTTTCGAGTGGATACAAGGCATCTTGGAGTCCCTGAAGTTGGAGGTGATTGAGCCCCGGAGATTGTTGCTCGAGCCGTTGCGTACCTGGTCACTGCCCTGGCGAACAAGGCGTTCATGACCGCTTAGCGCGTGCGAACTTGACAAGTTTGCACGCACCGGGACAGGCTGACCCATGCTGCGCCATTTCGTCTTGACCACCGCCGTCGTTCTGTTTTTTGGGCAAGCCTTTGCCGCCTGCCCGAACAACCCAGACGCGGACACGCTCGAGATCGATGGCATCGGCGTGATTCAGGCCGCCAGCATCGCCTCGGACGATGCGGGGCAATTCTTGCGCAACGCCTGCTTCGAGTACCAGGGTTGGACCTTCAGCGGTCCCGAATTTCGGGCCGGTGAAAATGGGCTCGAGGGCAAGAACGTCACGCTCGAGGCTGCGGGCGGCAAAGGCACAGTCGCGGCGCTCGGGTTTCAAACGAGCGAAAATCGCGTTGTCTTTCAAGACTTGCGGCTCGAGTTGATGCCGGGATTTCAACTCCAGGGCTTTCCATTCGTGGGCCGCTACACGCTCACCGCCGAGATGGGTTCGTTGAACGCCGAACGTTTCGAGTTGAATGCGGCCATCTTTGATGAATTCAGCGAATCTGGTCAGCCGACGCGACGCATTCGGGCGAAACGCGCGATCCTGAACGATGACACCGCCACCCTGTTCGATGCCGAGATCGCACAGGCCAGGTTCAGTATTCGCGGTGCGTTGATCGTCCAAGCCAACCAGCAGATTGGCGTGTTGCGCGGCGATGCCATTCTGGGGCGCAACCGCGATGCGGACGAGATCGCCGTGCAAGCCGAACGCACCACCATCGATGAGGAGGGCATCATCCACCTCGAGAATGCCACGCCCCGCATTTTCGGGGTGCGATTGTTTGCCCTGCCAAACCTCGAGTACGACCCGAATGAACCTTTCCCCTTCGTGTTCGCACCCACGTCAGGCACATTCGGACTCGAGAATTTTCGCATCGGCAAAAAACGTGATGGCGTGCGGGTGGGGTTGGTGGTGCATGACCTCTTCACGGGGCCAGTGGCACTTTCATTTGGTGTCAGTTGGACGCGACCCGAGTTTCGTCTGACCCTGTTTCAACCCAAAGGTGACGCGAGCAACGACACCATTCAGGCAACCGCCTCGGGCAACATCGGGACCAATTGGAGTTACGGTCTGGTCCTGAATTCGGGCCGCAACCTCTTGAACGTTGACCAACCGCGCGGCGAGCGCGGTTTTGAATGGCTGCATGGCGATTACGCACTCGAGCAGGCCGCCAGCGAGAACATTCTTGATGTGCCGCACCAGTACAAACTCCGTGGCGTACTCGAGCTTGGGCAGGTCTGGCAGGAGTCTTCGGCAAACTCCAACCCGAGCCTGCCGCACACGCTCGGGCAACTTGCCGGTTACGCCGCAGTCAATTTCGGGGCAGGATTTGACGCGAGTGCATCCGGGTTCACCTGGGAGGCTCGGACCAACCTGAACGCCTACGAATTCACCCCCAGCCTGAGCGACCCGAGCCGCCCCGACCCCACATTCACTTCCAGCTTCAGTTTTGATGCGGGCCTCAGGTACGCCACAGAAGGGTGTTCGGCGGGCGTGAACTTCGCGTACCGGCAACCGCTCGAGAACACCTACGCCCGCACCTATGGGGTCAATGCCACGTTCATTCGGCGCTTCGGGCTCGAGGAGTACACCCGCACCGGCCTGTTCGTGCGCCTCAGCCCGAGCCTCGAGTCGCCAGCTCCGGGTTACGCGGGGGTGGCTTTGGCGCAGCCGGCGTTGGGACTGACCATTGAACTCGATGCCCGCAAGTTGGACCAGGCCAAAGCAAACTGTCGGGTCTGCAAACTCGAGGGCAGTGTTGAAATCAACTTCTTTGACGGACATCCATTCATCGATACATTCGACCGTCCGCTCGCCCTGCCCGTCGTGACCCTGACACCGTTTGTTCGTTACGATTTTGCCAGCATCCTCGCCGGTTATCAAACTGGACAGTACGGCGCGAACCTGACGGTTTACACCGCCAGCCTCGGCTTTACGTTTGGGATTTCATACGAAACGAGAATCACCTTTGAAGGTGCGCCCGCCGGTGGCGGTTTGGGCTTCCTTTTTGCTTTCAAACTGCGCTGACCGACAATCGTTCAAGCCCGAATCAAATCTTGGGCTAAATTGGGGGCCGACAGTCCGACAGTCTGTTTTTTCGACTTCCCTCCGCTCGCCTGATAGACTCAGGGCATGGACGAAAAGAATAAGCTCGACGCGTACCTTGAGAACCTCGGCATCAGTGACGAGGACAGCGCCACACCCACGCTTCCACCCAGTCAGACCGCACCCAGTCTCTCACCGGGTCTGTCACCGGGTCTCTCACCGGGTCTGTCGCCTGTCTCGAGCCGCCCCGTCGAATCTGCACCAACCGACGAGACCCGAATGAACCGTTTGGTCGCCTCGAGCGACGCGATCATCGAGGATTTCCTCTCGGGAATGCTCGTTTACATCGACCCTGGCTACACGGTTTCGGCCCGCACCCGCAACGACACGATCAACGCCGAAATCCTCGGTGGCGATCCGGGCAAAGTCATCGGGCGCGAGGGCCGCACGCTCGCCGCGATTGAATTCCTGGCGAACACCGTGATCGCCAAAGAACAGGGTCACGGTGGACCTCGAGTTTCGGTCGATGCCGCCGGATACCGTCGTCGTCACGAGGAACGCCTGCTCGATCAGGCCCGCCGTCACGCCGCCCGTGTGCGCAAAAGCGGCGAGGACATGGAACTCGAACCGATGAATGCCGCCGACCGGCGCATCATTCACATCGCCCTGAAAGAGGATGCCTTTGTGATGACCGAATCCGTCGGCGAGGGCCGCGACCGCCGCATCGTGATCAAAGCCAGGTAGACAGGTGAAAGCTCAGAGGTTAAAGCTCAAAGGAAGGGCTCGAGCATTTTGTCTCGAGCCTGGTTTTTGTGGTGCTTTGGCTTGGCGACCATGAGGGTTCGGCAGAAGCTCGAGGAATTGATCGCACGTTTCACCCGCGCCGGAATTCCAAATCCGAAAGTCGATGCCGAATGGTTGCTCGAGGACACGCTCGGCTGGTCGCGCACGCGGCGGGTGCTCGAGGCGGAATTTTTGTTAAAACCCAAAGACCTCGAGCAACTCGAATCATGGGCACTTCGGCGCGAGTCCCGAGAGCCGCTGCAATGGATTCTCGGCAGTACAGAATTTTACGGTTTGAACATTCACGTCCGATCCGGCGTGCTGATCCCACGGCCCGAAACCGAACGCCTGGTCGAACTGGCGCTCGGGCGATTGCGGGTCATGCCAGGATCACCTCGGGTCCTCGATTTGGGTTGCGGCACGGGCGCAATTGCCTTGTGCATCAAATCTGAATTGCCTCGCGCTCGGGTTTTAGCGAGCGACATCAACCCGGAGGCCGTCCAACTCGCACTTGAGAATGCTTCACGGCTCGGACTCGAGGTTGAAGTGATTGAAACCAATTTGTTTGACGGAATCGAAGGCCGGTTTGACCTGATCGTTTCCAACCCGCCGTACCTGCCGGAATTCGATGCCGCCACGCTCGAGCCCGAAGTGCGACGTGAACCAGCGAACGCACTTTTCTCCGGTCATGACGGTTTGGACTTGGCCCGAATGCTCGTCAGAACCGCCCGAGAACGCCTCGGCTTGAATGGTTGGCTGCTGCTCGAGCTTGACCCACGCAACGCGCCCGTAATGCGTCAAGAACTTGAGGATTTCGGTTGGCGGGCAAGGCTCGAAGCGGATTTGGCCGGACGCGAACGGTTTGTGGTGGCTCGCTTGCGGT
>JANOWZ010000806.1:0-3112 GCA_031418155.1 Deinococcales bacterium | reverse complement strand
GATGCGATTCTGTCCGGCGTGTTGCTGCATGGGGCCGAGGACCGCCGCATGATGCCGGTGATCGGTGATTGGGTCATTGCGCAACGCTTGCCAGAACCGATGATGCGGATCGTGCATGTGCTCGAGCGGCGCTCCAAGTTTTCACGGGCAGTGAATGCAGGCACTGCGCAACGTCCAAAGGCCGCGAGCGAACAGGTCATGGCCGCAAATGTCGATACGGTTTTGATCGTTTCGGGATTGGATGACGATTTCGATGTCTCGAGGTTGACACGGTACGTCTCGGCGGTGGAGGTCAGTGGGGCTCGAGCCGTCGTGGTGCTCAACAAGGCCGATCTGATCGATGATGCGCAAGATTTTCTCGAGCAAGTTCAGGCGTTGTCCTCGAGTCTTGCGGTGCATGTGCTCAGTGCGGCGCAGGGGCAGGGCCTCGAGCAATTGGGCATGTACTTTCAGGACGGTTTGACGGTGGCCCTGATCGGGTCTTCTGGCGTTGGCAAATCCACCTTGACCAATCAAATTTTGCAACGCGAGGCGGCGATCACCGGTGAGACCCGCACCTCGAGCCATCACGGGAAGCACACGACGACCGTGCGAACGATGTACTTTGTGCCGGGTGGTGGCATGTTGATCGACAATCCCGGCCTGCGCGAGATCGCGGTCTGGGATGCGGGACAGGCCAATTTTGAGGACATCGAGGCTTTGGCCACCCAGTGCAAGTTTCGCAAGTGCACCCACACCAGCGAGTTTGGTTGCGCGGTGCAAAAAGCGATTCGCAATCGCAAGCTTGAGCCAGAACGTCTGATGGCCTATCAACGTGCGTTTGGTGTGCCGGTCTCAAAGGCGAATCGGCGCTGAGGTCCAAACCGAATGGTGTGTTACGATATCGAAAGTTTGAGAAGAAAATCGAAACTCGAGTCACGCATCGAACCACCCGATGAATTGGCCCGTGGTCGTTCAGAACATTTGCAGTACACTCGAGGAAAATCACCAGCAAAACCCACCAGGAGGCCAGCATGACCGTCATTGCAGAAAACCCCGCCAGCACCTCGAGCCAAACCAAACGCATCGGACACTGGATTGACGGCAAAATCGTCCTCGGTACGTCCGGTAAAACCAGCCCGGTCTGGAATCCCGCAACCGGCAAAGAACAGGCCCGCCTTGACTTGGCCAGCGTCGAAGAATTGCACGCAGTGATTGCCAGCAGCAAAAAAGCGGCCAAAGAATGGCGGCAAACCCCACTCTCGAGACGATCCGAAATCATGTTCAAATTCCGCGAGTTGATCGACGCGAACCGCCAACAACTTGCCGAAATCATCAGCCTCGAGCATGGCAAGGTCCCCAGCGACGCGATGGGCGAGATTGCCCGTGGCCTCGAGAACGTCGAATTCGCCTGCGGCATCCCGCAACTCCTGAAGGGTGGTTTCTCCGAGCAGGCCTCTCGAGGCGTGGATGTGTACAGCATCCGCCAGCCGCTCGGGGTGGTTGCGGGCATCACCCCGTTCAACTTCCCAGCGATGGTGCCAATGTGGATGTTCGCCAACGCGATTGCCTGCGGAAATGCTTTCATCTTGAAGCCATCCGAAAAAGACCCAAGCGCCGCACTGTTCCTGGCCGAATTGCTGCAACGGGCCGGACTGCCCGATGGTGTTTTCAACGTCGCGCAAGGCGATAAGCTCGCGGTCGATACCCTGCTCGAGCATCCAGATGTCGCCGCGATCTCGTTCGTGGGTAGCACCCCGATCGCCAAGTACATCTACGAAACCGGCACCAAGAACGGCAAGCGCGTTCAGGCGCTCGGCGGCGCGAAGAACCACATGCTCTTGCTGCCCGATGCGGACGTTGAGATGGCGGCGGATGCCGCAGTCTCGGCGGCCTATGGTTCCGCCGGTGAACGCTGCATGGCGATCTCGGTGGTGCTCGCCGTTGGAGATATCGCCGATCCGATGATCGAAGCGCTCAAAGCCCGGTTGCCGAAAATTGTCGTTGGTCCAGGAACTGATCCCAAAGCCGAGATGGGACCACTGATCACTCGAGAGCACAAAGAGAAAGTCGCCAGCTACCTCGAGAGCGGTCAAGCCCAAGGTGCAACCCTGGTGGTTGATGGCCGCGAATCGCCCGAGGCCAAAGGCGACGGGTACTTCCTCGGTGTGAGCCTGATGGATAACGTCACGCCCAGCATGGATTCGTACCAGAACGAAATCTTCGGGCCGGTCTTGCAGGTGGTTCGCGTCAACACCTATGAAGAGGGTCTGAAGCTCATCAACGACAACCCGTTTGGCAACGGAACGGCAATCTTTACTCGAGACGGCGGTGCGGCGCGACAATTCCAGTTTGATGTCAATGTGGGCATGGTTGGAATCAACGTGCCAATTCCGGTTCCGGTCGCGTACTACAGTTTTGGCGGTTGGAAGGCCAGCCTGTTCGGTGACACGCACATGTACGGTCCGGAGGGAATCAACTTCTTCACCAAAGGGAAGGTCGTCAGCGCCCGTTGGCCCGACCCGGCGACCAGTAAAGTCGATTTGGGCTTCCCGCAGAACCGATAAACGCAGGCAGACGGCCCAATCTCGAGTATCGGTTCGAGGTTGGGCTTTTCGTTTGCTGAAAACAGACACAAAAATCGCCCGAGGATTCCTCGGGCGATTTGGCGGAGGGGGTGGGATTCGAACCCACGGTGCAGTTGCCCACACAACAGTTTTCGAGACTGTCCCATTCAACCACTCTGGCACCCCTCCATGGGCACGGCGGTTGAAGCTTTGTGATGTTAGCGCGAGCGTGCAGGATCGTCAAGCGAAATTAACCGCGTGCGATTTCATGTGTGCTGCATGAATACAAGAAATGTAATATCCCGCCAAGTTGTCTGTTTCACCATAAACATCAGCGAAGATCGCGTTGCGACCGTGACGGATCGTTCCCTCTTACCAAGTCGTGATGGAAAGCAGCGGTTTTCTGCTTTCAATCCGAGGTGAGTGAGTGACGAAAAATCAAGTCGTCTTACTGGTCGTGTATCCGAAGCGACCCAAGCGCGAATGGCCCGTTAGGTGCCAGCTTATGAGCAAGAAGCCCGTCAGGTGCTGCCCTCAGGGTCAAGAAGGAAACCGCCAGTTTTAAA